>DAOMFG010000034.1:0-10906 GCA_035429685.1 Methylophilaceae bacterium
TTGACCTTGTGTGGCATGGTGGAGGAGCCGACTTCGCCTTCCTTGACCTTCTGCTTGAAGTAACCCATGGAGATGTAGCCCCAGATGTCACGGTCGAGGTCGATGAGGATGGTGTTGATGCGGTTGATGGCATCGTACAGTTCGGCCATGTAGTCATGCGGCTCGATCTGGATGGTGTAGGGGTTGTAGCTCAGGCCCAGACCTTCGACGAACTGCTGCGCGAACGCCTCCCAGTCAAAATCGGGGTAGGCGGACAGGTGGGCGTTGAAATTGCCGACCGCGCCGTTGATCTTGCCGAGGATTTCGGTCCCGGCCAGTTGTTTGCGCTGACGGCGCAGGCGGTACACGACGTTGGCGAGCTCCTTGCCCAGCGTGGTGGGGGATGCCGGCTGGCCGTGGGTATGCGCCAGCATGGCGGCGTCGGCCAGATCGTGCGCCTGCGCGGTGAGCCGGGCGATGATCTGGTCCAGCATGGGCAGCAGCACGTCGTCGCGCGCGCCTTTCAGCATCAGGGCGTGCGACAGGTTGTTGATGTCTTCGGAAGTGCAGGCGAAATGGATGAATTCGCTCGCTTTGCGGATTTCCGGATTGGCGTAGAAACGCTCTTTCAGCCAGTATTCCAGCGCCTTGACGTCGTGGTTGGTACGCGCCTCGATGGCCTTGACCTCACCTGCCTCGGTTTCGCCGAAGCTGCTAATGGCATCGTTCAGTTCCTTCAGCGTGGCGTCGCTGAAAGGTGCGATTTCGCCCAGTTGCGATGCAGCCGCCAGTGCCTTCAGCCATGCCACTTCGACCTGGGCGCGATGCTTGATGAGGGCGTATTCGCTGAAATAAGGGCGCAGCGCATCCAGCTTGGACTGGTAGCGGCCGTCGAGCGGAGAAAGGGCATTGAGAGCGGTGAGGTTCATGGCGAAATGATCGAGTGTGCTTGAAGATTTGCCATTTTACCGGTCTTGGGCAACTTTTTCATAAAGATTGCCGTTATGGTACCCAAGCCGTGCAGGCTTACCTTCCCGCCCTGGTGTGGGAGCGCCGCCCTCGGCGCGATATTCTCTATGATCGCGGCGCGGCGCCGCTCCTGCAGCCAGACTTTAATTGCCTGGGTAAAGATCGCGCCGGGTGAGTGGCAGCGGCGGCGGCCGGCTTTCCTTGCGTGCGGCCAGAATCTGATAGATGCCGGTGGCGCCGTTTTCGAACTGCTGTGCGCTGGCTGTCATATACAGCCGCCACACCCGGTAATTACGTTCACCGACCAGCCGCACCGCGGCCTCGCGCTTGGCGTCGAGGCGATCCACCCAATGGCGCAGGGTGAGCGCGTAATGCGGTCGCAGCCCTTCGACATCGAAGATCTCGAATCCGCTGTCTTCCATGACGCCCTGGATGTTGCTCACGGTGTCCAGTTCGCCGTCCGGGAATACGTGGCGGTTGACGAACTTGCTCGACACGCCCCGTTTCCAGCCCGGCTCGTCGCTGGTGATGCCATGGTTGAGAAACAGGCCGTCCGGTTTCAGTATGCGGCGCACGGTGGCAAAGTAGCCCGGCAGATTCTTCAGCCCGACATGCTCGAACATGCCGACGCTGACTACCTTGTCGTAGCAAGCTTCGGCGGGCAGGTGGCGATAGTCGCGCAACTCGATGGTTACCTGCGCCTCCAGCCCTTGCCGCCGCACTTCTTCCTGCGCATGCTCGAACTGGTTTCGGCTCAGCGTAATGCCGTGCGCACGTACGCCGTAGTGCCGTGCCGCCCAGCACACCAGGGCGCCCCAGCCACAGCCCACATCGAGCAGGGATTCGCCCGGGCGCAGGCGCAGCTTACGGCAGATGTGGTCGCGCTTGGTGCGTTGCGCAAGTTCCAGCCTCTGCTCCGGCGTCTCGAAATAGGCGCAGGAATACACCATGCGTTCATCCAGCCAAAGCCGGTAAAACGCGTTGGAAAGATCGTAATGGAAAGCGATGCTCTCGCTGCTGTTGTGGCGCAGGTGGCTGGCCGCTGCCGCCTCCCGGACCAATTGCCGTTCAGCGGAGCCCAGCCCGAATGCGCGCCATGCCAGCAATAGCCTTTCGCGGAACGTCAGTTGCAGGCGTTCCAGGTAATAACGCAGGTTGACCGCCGCGTCGAAATTCCCCGTCACATCGACCTCGCCGCTGCAATATGCCTCCGCCAGGCGCACCGGGTCGCGGTATAGCACCAAGTCGCGCAACACCCCGGGATGTTGCAAGCTCAGCGTAAACGCCGGGGACCCTTCGCCGATGTGCAATGTCCTGCCGTCCCACAGATGCACGACCAACGCCGTGGGGTAGCCTCTGAGCAGGCGCCGCAGCATGCGGCTGGCCACATGGCTGTCGTCATGCGCCTGTTCCGAACGATGCAGGAGAGTGACCATCGCTTTATTCCACGGCGACGCTGCGCCGCTTGGAGGATTGCGTTGATTCCAGGGAGCCATCCATGAAGATGGGTGTGGCAGGAGTATTCCAGATGCTTTCTTTTTCCATGACTGTCTCCTTGTGGATGCGCCTTGGATTTCGAACTTCCGGAAAAAGGATAACAAATTGTAAGTTAAAGGGAAACAGGCTTTCTGCAGATGCAGGTTCGCGGCTGTCAGTCTTCCAATCGGTGTACTGAATCTTCCGCCGGAGCGCCGGTTTCCGGGTCGATCCAGTCGCAGATGCCAAGCTCGGCTTCCGCCTCCTGCAGGGTTTCCCCCGGTTCGTAGCTGGATTCAAGGGCCGGTGTCATATCGGCAATGGCCAAAGCCGCTGTCGCAAAAGGGCCGAATTCAACTTCGGTTTCGTAATCGATCCAGTAGAAGCCATCTGGGCGCTCGACAATGCGCGAAGTGTCATTTCCCGGTACGTCGGTGATGTGGTGGATCATGTCATTTCCCCCGTCTGGCAAGCGATTTCAGTATAGGCTCGACTTGCAAGCTTGTCATTGATTGTCCTGCTCCGGTGATGTCACTATCATGGCGCTGTATCCATGGAAAAAGCGAGGCCATGGCAATGGGCGACCTGGAACTACTGCTGCGCGAGGTGCGTGCCTGTACCGTGTGCGCCCCATACCTGCCGAATCCGCCGAAACCCGTGCTGCGTGCAGGGAAAAGTGCCCGCCTGCTGATCGTCGGACAGGCGCCGGGGCGGCGGGTGCATGAAAGCGGGATCCCGTGGAACGACGCTTCGGGCGATAAATTGCGCGAGTGGCTGCAACTGTCTCGCGAGCAGTTTTACGACGAGAGTCGCGTCGCGATTATTCCCACCGGTTTCTGCTATCCGGGCAAAGGTGCGCACGGCGATCTGCCGCCGCGCCCGGAATGTGCGCCGCTGTGGCATCCCCGTTTGCGCGCGGCATTGCCCGAGGTCCGTCTGACCCTGCTGGTTGGCAGCCATGCCCAGGCGTATTACCTTGGCAAGCGGGGAAAATCGACGATGTCGGACACGGTGTGCGACTATCGCACCTACCTGCCGCAATTCTTTCCGCTGCCACACCCCAGTCCGCGCAACCGGCTGTGGCTGAGCCGCCGCCCGTGGTTTGCGGCGGAAGTGCTGCCGGAATTGCAGCGGCGGGTCAATATGGCGCTGAACCAATGAGCTTGCGCGCGCTCTATTCGGTATCGGCTTCTGCTTATACAATACACACCATGCCTGCTCTCTTGCTGCTCCTGACACTGACACTGCCCTTGGCCGCGCTGGCGGAGAACCCCACGCCAAGCGTCGAGGACAACATTCGTGCCATGGATACCGACCGCGACGGCATGGTCACCGTGGCCGAGGTGCGTGCCTACCTGGAAGCCAGGAACGGCAAGGGCTACAAGCACGAGTTGCTGGTCGATATGGAGGCCAAGGCCAACGCCAGAAGCTGCGCCTCGCCCTTCAGCCAGTCCTTTTACTAAGTCCAACAGGGCGAATGCCGTTACCGATGCCAACCATGCATGCCAGGCTGCGGCCGTATTCCCTTGGGAACCCCTCATGACGGTGATACGAGAGCAGGATTTCGTCGACAGCATCGCTGACGCGCTGCAATACATCTCCTATTACCACCCGGCGGACTACATTGAAGCGCTGGCAACGGCCTACCAGCGCGAGCAATCGCCCGCCGCCAAAGACGCCATCGCGCAGATCCTCACCAACTCGCGCCTGTGCGCCGAGGGCAAGCGCCCGATCTGCCAGGACACCGGCATCGTGGTGGCCTTCGTCAAGGTCGGCATGGCGGTGCGCTGGGATAGCCGCCTGAGCCTCGAGCAAATGGTCAACGCGGGGGTGCGCCGCGCTTACACCAACCCGGACAACCCGCTGCGCGCTTCCATGGTCACTGACCCGGCCGGCGCGCGCAACAACACCCATGACAACACGCCCGCCGTGGTGCATGTATCGCTGGTGCCGGGCGATACGGTGGAGGTCAGCATCGCCGCCAAGGGCGGTGGTTCGGAAAACAAGGCACAGCTCGCCATGCTCAACCCCAACGACAGCATCGTCGACTGGATATTGGAAGTGGTGCCGCAAATGGGCGCCGGCTGGTGCCCGCCGGGAATGCTGGGCATCGGTATCGGCGGCACGGCGGAAAAGGCCGTGCTGCTGGCCAAGGAATCGCTGATGGCACCCATCGACATGCACGAACTGCAAGGGCGCGGCGCCAGTAATCGCCTGGAACAGCTACGGCTGGAGATTTATGAAAAAGTGAATGCGCTGGGTATTGGCGCACAGGGGCTGGGCGGGCTGACCACGGTGCTGGACGTCAAAATCCTCGATTACCCCACCCACGCCGCCTCGCTGCCGGTCGCCATCATCCCCAACTGCGCCGCCACGCGCCACGCGCATTTCGTGCTGGACGGCAGTGGTCCGGTGCAGCTGGAACCGCCCAGCCTGTCCGATTGGCCGGACGTGCACTGGGCGCCCAGCCGGCAGGCACGGCGTGTTGATCTCGACACCATCACGCACCAACAAGTGGCGAGCTGGCAGCCGGGCGAAACGCTGCTGCTGAACGGCCGACTGCTCACAGGACGCGATGCCGCGCACAAGCGCATCGCCACCCTGCTGGCAAAAGGCGAGCCGCTGCCGGTGGATTTTCGCAACCGCTTCATCTACTACGTCGGCCCGGTGGATCCGGTGCGCGACGAAGTGGTCGGTCCGGCTGGCCCGACCACCGCCACCCGCATGGATGGCTACACCGAAATGATGCTGGGACAGGCCGGCCTGCTCGGCATGGTGGGCAAGGCGGAGCGCGGCCCCGAGGCGATTGAAGCCATCCGCAGGCACGGCTCTGCCTACCTGATGGCGGTGGGCGGCGCGGCCTACCTGGTCTCCAGGGCGATCAAGTCCTCTCGCGTGGTGGCGTTCGCCGACCTCGGCATGGAAGCCATTTACGAATTCGAGGTGGCAGACATGCCGGTGACGGTCGCGGTGGACAGCCGCGGCGTCTCCGTGCACCAGACCGGCCCGTCGCAATGGGTGAAAATAGCCGCTACGCCTGGGCACTGAAATTGCTTCTCCAAGGCTATAATTCCTCATCCCTATTTACATCAAGCGATACCACATCATGCTCAATGCCTACCGTACCCATGTCGCCGAACGCGCAGCGCTCGGCCTGCCGCCGCTGCCGCTCAACCCGGAGCAGACCGCCGCACTGGTGGAACTGCTCAAGCGCCCGCCCGCCGGTGAAGAAACCCTGCTGCAGGATTTGCTGGAAAACCGCATCCCCGCCGGCGTCGACCAGGCTGCCTATGTCAAGGCCGCCTTCCTGACCGATGTCGCCAGCGGCACGGCGAAGTCGCCGCTGGTTTCGCCGCAGAAGGCGGTGCAGCTGCTTGGCACCATGCTGGGCGGTTACAACGTGCCGGCACTGGTGGCGCTGCTGGACGGTCCGCTGGCCGCGGAGGCGGTTGCGGCGCTGTCGCATACCACGCTGATGTTCGACGCCTTCCACGACGTGCAGGAAAAAATGCTGGCCGGCAACGCCCATGCCAGAAAGTTGATCGAATCCTGGGCCAATGCGGAGTGGTTCACTTCTCGCCCCGCGTTGCCGCAGCAAATTAGATGTGTGGTGTTCAAGGTGCCGGGCGAAACCAATACCGACGACCTGTCGCCGGCGCAGGAAGCCTGGTCGCGCCCCGACATTCCACAGCATGCCAGGGCCATGCTGGTTTCCAAGATGCCGGATGGACTGGCCACCATCGAAACACTTAAGCAGAAGGGTCTGCCGCTGGCCTATGTCGGCGACGTGGTCGGCACCGGCTCCTCGCGCAAGTCCGCCATCAATTCGGTGCAGTGGTACATGGGCGAGGACATCCCGCATATCCCCAACAAGCGCACCGGCGGTATCGTCATCGGCGGCAAGATCGCGCCCATCTTCTTCAACACCGCCGAAGATTCCGGCGCGCTGCCGATCCAGTGCGACGTGGCGGCCATGAACACCGGCGACGTCATCGTCATCCATCCCTATGCCGGCAAGATTACCGACGAGTCGGGCACAACCCTCAGCAGTTTCGACCTCGCGCCGCTGACGCTGCCGGACGAGGTGCGTGCCGGCGGCCGCATCCCACTGATTATCGGGCGCGGTCTGACCGCCAAGGCGCGCGAAGCGCTGGGCCTGCCGTCCTCGGATTTGTTCGTGCTGCCAGCCGCGCCGGCGGACACCGGCAAGGGCTACACCCTGGCGCAGAAGATGGTGGGCCGTGCCTGTGGTGTTGAAGGCGTGCGCCCCGGCACCTACTGCGAACCCAGGATCACCACCGTCGGCTCACAGGACACCACTGGTGCCATGACGCGCGACGAGCTGAAGGAACTGGCCTGCCTCGGCTTCTCTGCCGACCTGGTGATGCAGAGTTTCTGCCACACCGCGGCCTACCCGAAGCCGGTAGACATCAAGCTGCAGCACACCCTGCCGGAATTCATGTCCAGCCGCGGCGGCGTCAGTCTGCGTCCCGGCGACGGCGTGATCCACTCCTGGCTCAACCGCATGATCCTGCCGGATACCGTCGGCACCGGCGGCGATTCGCACACGCGCTTCCCAATCGGCATCTCGTTCCCGGCCGGCTCCGGACTTGTGGCTTTTGCTGCCGCCATGGGCGCCATGCCGCTCGACATGCCGGAATCGGTGCTGGTGCGCTTCAAGGGCACCATGCAGCCCGGCATCACGTTGCGCGACCTGGTCAATGCCATCCCTTACGCGGCGATCCGGAAGGGCGATCTCACGGTTGGAAAGACGGGCAAGAAAAACGTGTTCAACGGTCGCATCCTGGAAATCGAAGGGCTGCCCGACCTCAAGGTGGAGCAGGCGTTTGAGTTCGCCGATGCTTCTGCCGAGCGCTCGGCGAATGGCTGTACCGTGCACCTCAACAAGGCGCCGGTGATCGAGTTCCTCAACTCCAACATCGCGTTGATGGAAAACATGATCGAAAACGGTTACCAGGATGCCCGTACCCTGCGCCGCCGCATCGAGGCCATGCAGGCCTGGCTGGCCAAGCCGGAACTGCTGCAACCGGATGTCGATGCCGAATACGCCTACGTGCTGGACATCGACTTGAACGAAATCAAGGAACCGCTGGTGGCCTGCCCCAATGATCCGGACGACATCAAGCCGCTGTCCGCCGTGGTGGGCGACAGGATCGATGAAGTGTTCATCGGTTCCTGCATGACCAATATCGGCCACTACCGCGCCGCGGCGAAAGTGCTGGACGACGCCGGGCTGATCCCGACCCGCCTGTGGATCGCCCCGCCGACGCGCATGGACGAAGCCGAGCTGCGAGAGGAGGGCGCCTATGCCGTATTCGGCCGCGCCGGCGCCCGCACCGAAGTGCCGGGCTGTAGTCTGTGCATGGGCAACCAGGCACGCGTGGCGGACAAGGCTACGGTGTTCTCCACCAGCACCCGCAACTTCGACAACCGCATGGGCAAGGACGCCCGCGTCTATCTCGGCTCGGCGGAATTGGCCGCGGTGTGTGCCCGCTTGGGCAAGATGCCGACGCCTGAAGAATACCTGGCGACGGTGGGCGACAAGCTCTCCAGAAACGCCGGAGAAGTTTACCGCTACCTCAATTTCGACCAGATGGCGGAATACCAACCAAAGAAAGTGATCCCGATTTCGGAAATCGGCCTGGGACTTTGATGGCGAAGCGGCCCACACAACAACCGGCCCAACTGTCTGAAGAGGAACTATTCGCCAAGCCCGCGCGGGCCAGCTGGAAAGTCATGCTGCCGGTGTGGGCGCTGCTGCTCGGCCTGGTCTGGCTGGGGCTGCATTTCGGCGTGGACGAGCATCTGGTGGCCGGCGGAGCGGTGCTGTTTGGCCTGCTGTCCAGCGCCTTCGTCTGGCTGGTGGGCGTGGTCGGACTGGTGCCATTCATCGGCCCGCTCATCGTCAAGGTGCTGGCCATCCCCATCATCTGGCTGCTCAACGCGCTCGGTTACCTGGTCTCTTTCGTTGCCATCCGGCGCGGCTATTCCCAGGATGTGCTGACCTACCGCGGCCTCACCATTGCCGTCATTGTCGGCATCGTCGTTGGCTACATCCTTGGCAAGCTGTTCTAGTGACTGGCTGATTATTTGAGCTGGGTGGTGTCCAGGATTTCCCGACATTTGCCGGGGCCGAAATCGTCCAGACACTGCTTTTCTACCTTATAGCGCATCGACAGCAGCGCCTTGAGCAGCGTAAACATCCCGCGTTGATCCTGCGGGAGTTGTTCCGGCAGGATCTCGTCGCGCAGGATGGCGTTGATGACCGCATCCTGCGTGGTATCCAGCCCGCAAAGTGTGCCAAGGCCGACGATTTGTTTGTCGAGCTCGACGAGCTCGCTGCCGAAGTGTTCTATTTCGCTCATATGGGTGTCCGGAAGTTCAAAAGCCATTCAGGCAATGGCATATTCAAGAGTATGTTTGGCTGTCGTATCCAGGCCCAGTATACGGGCGAGGTAGGGCATGGCTTCTTCCAGTTGCCTGGGCAGTGTCCAGGGTGGATTGATGATGAACAGCCCGCTGCCGTACATGCCGAAACCTTCAGGTGATGGAGATTGGATGGTTAATGTGACATGCAGCCAGTTTGCCAGTTCCAACTTCTTCAATCTTTCTTCCAGCAGTCGCGGCTCCGGCCGCTGCAACAGCGGATACCACAGGATGTAGGTGCCGGTGGCGAAGCGCTGCAGGCTGTCCTTGAGCGCATCAATCACACGGGCGTAATCCTGCTTCTCTTCATAGGGCGGGTCGATCAGCACCACCGCGCGGCGCGGCGGCGGCGGTAGCAGCGCCTTGAGGCCGGCGTAGCCGTCCTGCATCTCGATTTTTACCTTGCGTCCGGCGCTGTCAAAATTCTGGCGCAGCAGTTTGGCGTCGCTCGGATGCAGCTCGAACAGCCGCCTGCGGTCGTCCGCCCGCAGCAAGGGCAGGGCGCAGAATGGCGAGCCGGGATAAAGTCGCAGGTTGCCTGTGTTATTGAGCTTGCGCACCAGCGCCACGTACTCCGCCAGCGCGGGCGGCAGGTCGTCGCGCTCCCACAGGCGGCCGATGCCGCTCTCGAATTCCGCATTCTGCGCGGCGTAGCCCTTGTCCAGCGAAAACATGCCGGCGCCGGCGTGGGTATCCACGTACCAGAATGGCTTGTCTTTCTGCGCGAAATATTCCAGAACCTGGATCAGGACGAAATGCTTGAGCACGTCGGCATGGTTGCCGGCATGAAAGGCGTGGCGGTAGCTGAGCATGGCGGTATTATACGGGGCGCGGATAAAAATTCAGACCAGAACGTCATTATCAAAACTGAATGCCAGCGGGATGCTTGCCACCTCATTCATTACGATATAATATTGCCAGCAATATGATGATAATTATTGATACCAATGTCCTGGTGGCGGCTATACGCAGTCCGGCTGGGGCTGCGGCGGAAATTATGCGTCGTGTTTTGCGGAGCGAAATACAAGCAGTCGCGAGCGTGCCGTTGTTCATGGAATATGAGGCGGTGTTGCTTCGTCCCGCGCACTTAAAGGCAGCACGGGTTTCGTCGGCTGATGTGAATAATTTTCTGGATGTATTGGCCGGCGCGGTTGTTCCGGTTGAGGTGTTTTATCTGTGGCGACCGCAACTTAAAGATGCCAATGATGACATGGTGCTGGAGGCGGCGGTGAGCGGACAGGCTGATGTTATCGTGACGTTCAATATCAGGGATTTTTTACCCTCGGCGGAAAATTTCCATATCAAGGTCATCAAGCCGAGTGATTTTTTAAAGGAGCTGCGCGATGGGAACCACCAGTAATTTCGCTTTGCGTTTACCTGCTTCGCTTAAGCAATCCGTTGAGCAGGTCGCGCGTGATGATGGGACATCGCTTAACCAGTTTGTTGTGACCGCGATTGCAGAGAAACTGGCAGCGATCAAGACGGCGGATTATTTTCAGGAGCGGGCAAAGCGCGGCAATCTCGATGCGGCGCTGGCCTTGCTGAACCGTACAGGCGGAGAGCCGCCGCAAGAGGGCGACGAGATTTTATAGCCGGTGTCCAACAAGCTCACCGAATCCGCCATCATGCTGTTCGAGCGGCTGGGCTAAAGATATGTTTATGGACTTGATGCCGTGCCCGATGGGGAATTCCGGCCAGCCGGTTTGCACCGCCGCGACATTTGAAGAGCTCAAACCCTGCCTCCGGCCGATACCTTCATGGTGGGGTATCGGCCGGAGTTTTCATCAAGAACTTGGGTTGAACAGGCGGGAAGAAATGGCCGCCGGGGATTTAATCTCTGCGGGTTCAATTCCCCGCCCCTTGGGGCGCAGGCTGGCTGTGCCTGTCAAGGATTTCTCCGTGACATTACGTTAACGCCGGCTGGAATGATCAATGTGGGAGCGCCGCCTTCGGCGCGATATTCCGGTGTAGCCCAAAGCAAGCCCCCCCGCGCTGGAAGGGGGAGGAGACGCCGATGGCATTCCGCCTATGCCGG
>DAOMFG010000035.1:0-10785 GCA_035429685.1 Methylophilaceae bacterium
CACCGAAGGCGCGCATCGTCTGCCGGCGCTCGATGCTCTGGTTTTCCGGCATGACGAGGATCATCCGGTAGCCCTTCATCGCCGCCGCCATCGCCAGCGCGATGCCGGTGTTGCCCGAGGTCGCCTCGATCAGCGTGTCGCCGGGCTTGATGTCGCCGCGTGCCTCTGCGCGCTGGATCATGGAAAGAGCTGGTCTATCCTTGACCGAACCAGCCGGGTTGTTGCCTTCCAGTTTGACCAGGATGGTGTTGGATGTGGCACCCGGCAGGCGCTGCAGCCTGACCAGCGGCGTGCCGCCGATGAAGTCCTCGATGCTCCTGAACATGCTTACCTGCCTTTGGCGAACGCCAGCACGATGGCGTAGACCCCCAGGCCGGTGAACGCGATCAGCGACAGCTGCGGGATGGTGATGCCAAACAGCGTCCAGTCGATGACCGAGCATTCGCCGGTCCCCTGGAAGATGAGCCGGACCGCCTTGCTCATGGGGAACTGATGGATCATGTAGTCGAACCCCACGCCGCATTCCGACATCGTCTGGCCCGGATGGGCCTGCACCCAGATGTGGCGGGCAGCGATCGCGGCGCCGGTCGCTGCGGCGGCCAGCTGCAACAACCCGTGCAACTTGCGCCAGAGGCCTGCCGGGTTGTGCAGCGCAGCCAGCAGAAAGGCTGTGCCCAGCGCCATGAAGGCGATGCGCTGGGAGATGCACAACGGGCAGGGATCCAGGTTGTTGCGCAACTGGAGGAAGATCGCCAGTCCGACCAGGCCGAAGCTGGCGGCGGCGCCAAGGAAGTAAGGGGTACGGCCGTGTAGAAGTTTGCCTAACATACCAAGAGTCCGAACGACGTTGAGGCGCTCAGTATAATGGACAGCGCGAGCTTGCAGAGCATAAAAAACGGCGGCCGCAGCCGCCGTAACCCGCTCGTCGGTGAAACAGGGGCTGCCCTCAACCGTGCTGTTTGGCCTTTTCCAGCGCCTGCTGCACTTCCGCGCGCCGACCCTGGTCGGCATCCTCACGGCCGGGGCGCGCCGGTGCTGCCAGCGCCTTCTGCAGGTATTCCTGGGCCCTGGCGTATTCGCCCTGCTCCAGCAGGAAATCACCATAGAAATAATTGGGGTCGATGCCATCCGGATTGAGCTTGAGCGCCTTGTCCAGATACTCGCGCGCCTTTTTCTTGTCGCCGAAGCCGATCGGCCAGCCCGGCACCTTGTAGTAGAGGCTGCCGAGCGAAGTGTAGATGGAGCCGTTGAGCGCGTCCGGCTGAATTTTCTCGGCTTTCTCCAGCAGGTCACGGGACGCCTTGGCCTTGCTCAGGGCGCCCAAACCACCGGCGAACTTGGCATAGCTGCTGAGGATAATGGCTTCCCAGACCATGGGCTCGACGCGGTCGGGATTGGCAGCACTGACGGTATGCGCCTTGGCGGCGAGTTCCTTGAACGCCGATTCCTTCTGCTTTTCCGGCACCTGGTAGTAGGCATTGGCCCAGCCGTGCTGCAATTCGACCACGGCCTCCATCACCGTATCGGCAGCCATGGCAAGCGCGCCCCAGCACAACAGCAGGACGCCCATAAAAAACGCGTTAAATTGCAATTTCATCTTTACTCTCCTTCAATTAAGCCTGGTTTTCGGCAAACTCGCGGGTCCTGGCGTTCTGCTTGCGCAGTGCGCCGTCGACCAGTCTCGGCAGGATGGCGTTGATGCGCACGAACAGGCACTCCGGCCAGCCGATGTAATAGTCCTTGCAGTCGCGCTCGATGGCGCGCACCACATGCTGCGCCACCACCGAAGGCTCGTCGCTGTTCATACCAACCGCCTGCGCCATGCGGCTCACTGCGCCATCGTTGAGCGGTGTCCTGGTGTAGCGCGGGGCAACGTAGGTGACGCCGACGCCCGTCCCTTCCAGCTCGCGCCGCAACGCCTCGGAAAAACCGCGCATGGCGAACTTGCTGGCGGAGTAAGCAGCGAACCAGGCAAAGCCGATGCTGCCGAATACCGAACCAAGATTGACGATGCGGCCATGGCCGCGCGACGCCATCTGCGGCAACAGCGCCTGCGTCAGTTTCATCGGCGCCAGCACGTTGACTCGCCACAGAGTTTCCAGACTCTCCGGCGCTTGTTCGGCGAACACGCCAAAGCTGGCGATACCGGCACAGTTCACCAGTACGTCCACGCCACCTATCGCGGCAACCGCCTGCGCGGCCAGCATCTGCGGCCCATCTGCAGCCGCCAGATCACACGGGATGACCTGCGCCTGGCCGCCGCGCACCTGGATATCCGTCTTCAGCCGTTCCAGCTTCTGCTCGTCGCGATCGGCCAGCAGCAGTTGGGCGCCCTTTTCCGCCAGGGCAAACGAGAGTTCACTGCCGATACCGCCGGCAGCACCGGTAATCAGAATACGTCGACCGGAGAGGTTCATTGCACGGTCTCCAGGCTGCGGAAAATATCCCCGTACAGCCGGAACACAGCCTTGGCGCAATGCACCAGACAGGCTTTGTCCTGCTCCGACTCCAGTTGGTTGACCAGGTCGCGGAAGAAATCCACGTGTTCCAGATCGAGCGAGCCGTGGCTGTTGAGGTAGGTAAAGGCCTGCTTCGGCAAGCCCAGTGACTGCTGCAAGGTGTCGGCGGCATTGATCGCCAGTTGAATACTCGTCCCTTCCAGCACATGCACCATGCCAAAGAAGCCAATTGGGTTGCCGCGCGCAATCGTATCGTAGGCATAGGCCACCATCAGCTCGGTGGCGAAAGCCGGCTGACCGTGGCGCACCGCTTCGGCATCGGCGCCACAGGCCTTGATGTCGTTGAGTATCCATTCCTGGTGGCCGATTTCCTCCTCGATGTAATGGGCGATGGCCTCGCGCAGCCATTCCTTGTCGTCGCCAAGACGGGCGCCGCAGGCCATCAGCAAGGGGGTGGTGTGCTTGACATGGTGGTAGGCCTGGGTGAGAAAGGCGACATACTGGTTCAGCGTCACCTGTCCGGCCAGCGCCTTGCGGATGATGGGGGCGGATTGCAGCTCGGCCTGCTCGGCCTGCGTGGCCTGTTGCAGTTGTTCAAAAAACGTCATGCGTTTCCTCCTGATAAAGAAATTCGATCGCGTCGGCATAGCATTTCCGGATAGCCTCGCGCTTCAGCCGGCCGTTGGCCGTCAGTTGCTGGTTGGATGGGGTAAACGGGGCGCTCGCTGCCACCCAGTTGGAGACCCGTGCATAATCCGGCAGCATGCGGTTGGCCAGTTGCACGGCGGCGGCGATGTCCGCCGCTGAAAAACCGGGGCGCGCCACGATCACCGCGACATTGAACGGCTTGCCTTCGCCGAACACCGCCGCCTGGGCGATGGCGGGGTGTAACGTGAGTTCGCGCTCCACCCATTCCGGCGCCACGTTGCGGCCGAACGAAGTGATGAACACGCTCTTCTTGCGCCCGGTCAGGTGCAGGAATCCTTCGGCATCCAGATAGCCGAGATCGCCCGTCGGGCATGGCTCTGGCGACTTGCCCTGGCCGAGATAGCCGAGAAAAGTCGAACCACTCACCAGAATTTCGCTCTGCTCGGAAAAACTAAGCGTGACATGCGGCAACGGGCGGCCGACGCTGCCGGGACGGTTGGCGTGTGGCGTGTTGAGCGCCACTACCGAAGCGCACTCCGACAGGCCGTAGCCTTCGAATACGGGAAGGCCCAATTGCTGCGCGCGCTGCAACAAGCGCGGCGATACCGGCGCACCGCCGACGGCAACAAACTGCAGACTGGCGGGCATGGGTGCGCCGCTCTCGCCCGCCGCGACCAGTGCATGCAGCATTTGCGGCGCCAGAATGGCGCTGCTGGCCGCACATTCCTGCAGTGCCTGCAGCATGCGCGCGACATCCAACCCGGAGGCGCCGCGCAGGCCAACCTGCGACAACGGCAGCAGACAAGTACTGGCAATGGCCAGCAGCGGCGTATAGATGCCGCCGATGTTTTCCAGCAAGGTGGAAAGCGGCGTCAGGCACAGGTGACGATATTCGGCCTGCGCCTCGCTGGCGCCCGTGAGTGACGCGGCAACGGCTTCCATCTGCGTCAGACTGAGACAAACGCCCTTGGGCTCGCCGGTAGTGCCAGAGGTATAAGTAATCTTGGCCGTGCCTGCCGGGAGCGGCCTGGGCGCCACCCCTTGCAACCGGATCAGGGACAGGCCGCACAACTCGCCGGCGATGTGGCAGCGCAGGTTTGCGCCTTTCAGCAAGGCCTCGACCTGGTCAGGCTGGTCGGTCAACAAGCCATCCAGTCCGGCATCGTGCACGACGTGCACAATTTGCTGAGGGGAGAAAAACAGCGGTAGTGGCACCAGTGGAATGCTGGCCGCCAGCGCCGACAGGTCAGCCAGCGCCCACGGAATGCCATTGTCCGCCAGCAACCCCAGGACACGGAAATCCTGGGCGTTCAATTCATGCGCAGACTCAGCGACAGACTTATCCAGTTCGCCATAGGTCATGGCCTGATGCGCACCCTGCAGCGCGACTCGTTCCGGGCTGATCAAAGCGATCTGGTGCAGCGTTTGCAGCAGGATGCTCATGCGGTTTCGACGCTATCCATGCCGGTGCGAAGCAATTCGGCGAGATCGCGCTGCATCAGCAGCGAGCGGTAGCCATAGGCAATGTCGCCGGCCATGACCAGCGGCGTATGGTCGTAATAATGGCCCCAATCGGCACGATCCGACGGCGACAGGTGCTCCAGCGTCGCCGCGCCCAGCTCGACCGGACGCAAGCCCAGACGACTGAAGCCGTTACGCAGCGAAGCGGTGCCGGTAAAAACCACCCACTTGTAGCCTTCCTCGTGCAGCATGGCCGTCAGCGCTACGATCAGCCAGCGCGCGGCGCCGGGATACAATACAGAGAGGTTGCCGACCTCGATGACCTCCTCGCGATTCACCGCTTGCCCCAAACGGGCTTGCAGCACGGCCTCGATCGGACGGTCGAGGTAGGTTTCCAGAAACAGGCGAGAATCCGCGGCAGAACGTAGGCCAAAGGCCGCGATCAGGTCACCGCGCTTGGCACGCAGGCTGAGCAGGCGCGGCATGAACTGGTTGATACGCGCGCCGTGGGCGGCAGCGAAGCACTGCCGAATGAAACTTTCGATTTCGCCGCGCTCTTCGTTTTCGTGTTCGCGTAAATCAAACACCTGCGCCAGACGTACATTCAGCGCCTCGACATGCGCGTCGTTGGCCGAACAATCCAGAAATTCGCTTTGTAACGAGGCTGGTGTTGCAGACATGTAATTTCCTCTCGGCATATTTAAGCTAAGGGGGTAACTGCAATCCCTGTGCCAAAGGCTTAAAAAACCCGGAAATTATTAATTATGCTATTGTTTTTATTTAAAAAATATTATTTTAATTGAATTTTCATGGGAAAAGATATCTGTAGAAAAACCCCGCACAAAAGGGAAAACGCGCAAGTTTATTCTACAATTTTTGCAGGGTTATCTGGGGCAAGAAGCCGAGGCGGCATCTTCACTGATATGCCCGGCAGCGCTGATGACAAGCGCAACGGTCACCCTGTCATCCACGCTGCAAAGTGGCACATAGCCGATTGCGCCTGGCGTCTCCGCGACAAAGCGCAGCACCGCTTCTTCCGAGCCAGCCACGAAGGGCGGCGAGACGCCGTGGAAGTACCTGTCGTTCCAGTACTGCTCGAGCTCTTCCGGCGTGGCGCCAAGCACAGTCAGGGAAAAAGTCCTGCGCAGCGGGTTGGAAGCCGGCAGGTTGACCGGCTGCATCTTGCCGCCGTCGCTCCAGAACAGTTTCTTGCGTTTGAAGACCAGGGCAAGGTCATCCTTTTTCAACGCCTTGCCATGGCCTGGCGGTACGATGACTGCGATCGCCTCATCCGCTTGCGAGAAGGCAGGCAGCAGCAACAGGCATAACAGCAGCAAGCAGCGCATGAAAAATCCAGGGCGCATCAGAACATGATCGCGAAAGAAGTAAACAACCCGTCAGGCACGTTGTTCATACCATGGCTGAACTCGACAGTGCCATGGTTAGCATGGCTGTATTCCGCCTTGAGCAGCACCGAGGGTGCCACGCGTAACGCCAGACCGGCTAGCCAGAGGTTGATGGTGGGTGCATTTCCTGCCTGATCAAACACCTCATAGCGCACGATGCCATGCAGGCGTTCTGTCAGCGGAATGGCGCCCTGAACGAACAGGCCTTTTTCGTCCTCACTGCCACCGTCGTCAGATGAGCGGTATACCGCTTCGGAGCTGATTTCGAGACGGTTGTGCTCCCAGTAGTAATCCAGACCGACCAGATTCTGGTGCTCGCCACTGGAACTTTTCTGCTCGAAATTGGCGTAGGA
Source organism: Methylophilaceae bacterium (assembly GCA_035429685.1). Taxonomy (GTDB): domain Bacteria; phylum Pseudomonadota; class Gammaproteobacteria; order Burkholderiales; family Methylophilaceae; genus DAOMFG01. The sequence continues at coordinate 6,328 of DAOMFG010000035.1, forward strand.
CATGCCCAATTGCCCGGCACGCCCCAGCGGAACATTGAAATGCAGGCCATGTGCCTCCTCGAAAGGATCGAGCTTGGGGTCGGGACGCCAGTCATTGCCGATGGCGCTATACACCGAATAATCAACCTCCGTACCAAACAGCGGCAAAGTGCCATACGCCATGGCACCGGTAGCGTTGGTGGGGAAGGTATATTCGGTAATCAGCGGGCGGGTGGTAGTCCACACCAGCGGTGCCGCGTGTAGCAGGTTCCAGCGGCCGATGGGGGTGAGGAACTTGCCGCCACGGAAATTGAGTTTTTCCGAATAGAGATAATCCAGGTAAAGCCGTTCCAGCCCGAGATAGGCATGCTTGGTGGTCAGTCCGACCCCTTCTTCAATCCCGACCGGCTCTTCCAGGTCAAGTTCGGAAAACAGGCGCAGCTTGCCCTCGCCTTCCCAGCGCACGAACAGGCTGAGGTCGTTCATGCCCAGCACCCATCCCTCGCCATGGTCGTCGCTGAGTCCGCCGCTGGCGTAGCCGCCCAGGTTGAAGCTGGTACCGGGCACCTGCCAGCCCTTGCCCAACTCGTAACTGGAGGCCTGTTCCAGGTCCTCGGCCCAAGCCGCCGTCTGTATTACCAGCAACAATAGCGTCAGCGGAATTCGAACGCACTTGATCGGGAACATATCGCCCCACAGGATGGAAAAAAACGGATTGTGCCATATACTTGGGCCTCCACATCCAGTCCATTTTCACCTTGACCATACGCAAAACATTGCTGGTCGCTTTCCTGCTGGTCAGCCTGCTACCCTCGATACTGCTGACCTATCTGGCCTTCCACGTCGCCGGCGATGCCATGCGCAGCGACATCGAGCACAACCTGCAGGTGCAGGCGGCAACGGTTTCACAGGATATCGACAAGATGCTGTTCGAGCGCTTGCAAAATGCGCAAACCTGGCACCGGCTGGAGGTGATGCAGGACATCCACATCAACGACGTGGACAAGCGCCTGTCCAAATTCCTGGCCGAACTCAAGGTAGGCTACCGGGATGTTTACCTTGAACTTTTCTGCACCAATACCGAGGGGCGAGTCGTTGCCAGCAGCGATCCGGCCAGCATCGGCAGCATCAGGCCCCAGGGGGAAGGTATATTGCTCACCGGCGACACGAATGTACCGATCCGGCTCGGCACTCTGCAACTCACCGGAACAGATGGCTCCGCAGTGCTGCCTATCTCGGCCAACGTACCGTCCATGTTCAATGATGGCCAGATCGGCGAGCTGCAACTACTGTTCAACTGGGCGCAGATATACCGCATCCTGGATCAATCCGCACAAAGCGGGCACGAACTGGCGCTACTCGATCCGGACCGCAGGATCATTGCCGCATCATCCAAACTGCGGGAGCGCAACCTGTTGCAGCAGCAGGTTCCTGCAAACTGGATCGCTAGCGGCAGAACCGGCATCGGCACCTACGATGGCAGGCTTCTGGGCATGAACGAGGTCATGGTCGGATACGACCGCTCGCCGGGGTTCCAGCAGTTTCCGGGGTTTAGCTGGACCACACTGGTGATCGAAAGCCATCATCAGGCCTTCATCCCGGTACGCCAGATGGCACTGGTATTCCTGCTGCTGCTGGCACTGACCAGTATCGTCGCCATCGCCTTCTCGCTGCTGGTGGCCGGCCGTATCGCCCGCCCGATTGCCGCGCTGACTGAATTCACGCGCCGTTTCAAGCGCGACCAACAGTTGCCGGAAGCCCCGCAGGCCATCGGCGGCGAAGTGGGGGAACTGACCGAGGCCTTCGTGCAGACCGTGCGCGACCTCGACCAGTCGCGCACCGACCTGGTACGCGCTTCCAAGCTCGCCGTTTTGGGAGAAATGGCGGCAGTGATGGCGCACGAGATCCGCACCCCCATCGGTATCCTGCGCTCTTCCGCCCAGATGCTGGCACGCGAACCGGAGCTCAGACCAGAAGCGCAGGAGCTGACCGGCTTCATCGAGAGCGAAACCGAACGCCTCAACCGCCTGGTCTCCACCCTGCTCGACAGCGCCCGTCCACGCGCGCCGAAATTGCAGCCGGCCGACCTGCACGCTATCATCCGCCACAGCATCGATCTGCTGGCGGCACAGGCAGACAAGAAAAACATCCACATCCACCTCAAACTGTATGGCCGCCACCCCGTGATCGAGCTGGATGCCGAACAGATGACCCAGGTGCTGCTCAACCTGGTACTCAACGCACTGCAGATTCTGCCGCAAGGCGGGCAGGTGGAAATTACGACACGTGAAGATGCCGGAAAACTGGTGTTGGAAATCGCCGACGACGGCCCCGGCATTCCGCCGCAGGAACTGGTTCGCGTGTTCGACCCCTTCTTCACCAAACGCGAAGGCGGCGTGGGCCTCGGGCTGGCTGTGGTGCAACAGATCGTCGCTGCGCATGGCGGCGAAATCCACGCCGGCAACAGTGCGCTCGGCGGCGCGCTGTTTACCATCACTTTGCCGATGAAAGAAAGTTCATGACCGGTCAGCACGTTCTGGTAGTCGACGACGAAGCGAAAATGCAGCGCGTGCTGGAAATCATGCTCAAGCGTATGGGGCACGCGGTCGCCTCCGCCAGCAACGGTCGTGAAGCCCTTCAGATCCTTAAGTCCTCACCCGTCGACCTGATCATCAGCGATTTGCGCATGCCGGAAATGAGCGGCACCGAACTGCTGCAGGCGCTGCGCCAACAGGGCAACGAGGTGCCGGTGATCATCATGACTGCCTACGGCACCATCGAAAGCGCGGTCGAGGCAATGAAACTGGGCGCGTGCGATTACATCGTGCGGCCATTCGATGTGGAGGCACTGGAAATCGCCATCAACCGCATCCTGGCGGCAGGCCGCATGCGCCGACAAAACGATTTCCTGCGACATGAAGTGGACAAGGGCTGGGGTGAATTCATTGGCAACAGCCCGCCAATGCAAACAATCTATGATCTCATCCGCCAGGTGGCGCCAGGAAAAACTGCGGTGCTCATCACGGGAGAAACCGGCACTGGCAAAGAACTGGTGGCGCGCGCCATCCATCGCGCCTCGCCCCGCCATGAAGCTCTGTTCGTACCAATCAACTGCGCCGCCATTCCCGGCGACATCCTGGAAAGCGAGCTGTTCGGCTATGAAAAAGGCGCCTTTACTGGTGCCAGCAAGGACCGTATCGGCAAGTTCGAAATGGCCGATGGCGGCACCCTGTTTCTTGACGAGCTCACCGAAATGCCAATGGCACTGCAAGCCAAACTGCTGCGCGTACTGCAGGAAAACGTCATCGAACGGCTGGGCAGCAACCGCGTCATCCCGATCGACGTGCGCATCGTCACCGCCACCAACCGTGACCCACGTCAGGCTATCGCCGAGGGTAAGCTGCGTGAAGACCTGTATTACCGGGTCAACGTGTTCAACATTGACCTGCCACCGCTACGCGAACGCAAGCAGGATATCCCGGCCCTGGTGGCCGGCTTCCTGTCCGGACACGCCGGAACCCATGGCATCTCGGAAGCCGCACTGGCCCGCCTGCAGGACTATGCCTGGCCCGGCAACGTACGTGAACTGCAGAATGTCATCGAACGTGCCGCAGTGCTGAGCCGTGGCAGCGTCATCCAGATGGAACACCTGCCGCGCGAAATGACAACGGCCGATGCAGAATCGGTGATTGCCGAATCCCCGCAATTTCACAGCCTGGAACTCAATCCGGCGGTGGAAAATCTGGAACGCACGATGATACGCGCCGCGCTCCTGCAAACCGGCGGCAACAAGAGCAAGGCGGCACGCTTGCTGGATATCAGCGAACGTTCGCTGTGGTACAAAATCAAGAATTACGGGTTGGAATAGTCGCCTTGCCTGCCGAACCCCTGTTCACAAAACCTGCCGTACTCTCGGTCAGCGACCTCAATCGCCTGGCGCGCGAAGTGCTGGAACACAGCTTCCCGCTGTTCTGGGTGGCGGGCGAGATTTCCAACCTGACCCGGGCCGCCTCCGGCCACTGGTATTTTTCGCTCAAGGATGACAAGGCGCAGGTGCGCTGCGTCATGTTCCGCAACAAGAACATGCTCCTGGACTGGCAGCCCAAGGAAGGCGACCACACCGAGGCACGCGCCCTGGTCACGCTGTACGAGGCGCGCGGCGATTTCCAGCTCAACATCGAAGCCCTGCAACGCGCCGGGCTGGGCGCGCTGTTCGAGGCCTTCGAGCGGCTCAAGGCCAGACTGGAGTACGAAGGCCTGTTCGATGCTGCCAGGAAACGTCTGCTGCCCGCGCACTCGCGGCAGATCGGGATTATTACATCACCCGATGCCGCCGCGCTCAGGGATGTGCTGACCGCGCTGCGGCGCCGCATGCCCTCGATCCCGGTAGTGATCTACCCTACCCCGGTACAGGGCAAAGGGGCGGCGGAACTGATCGCGCTGGCCATCCGAACGGCCGGCCAGCGCGCCGCGTGTGAC
>DAOMFG010000036.1:0-10599 GCA_035429685.1 Methylophilaceae bacterium
AAGGTTCCGGCGTGACGTACAGGGTCCAACCCACCAGCCGGTAGTTGCCCAGGGTTTGCGAGGCATCGCGCATAGCCTGGACCTCGGCATGGGCGCTCGGATCGTGGCGCGAGATCGGCGCGTTGAAGCCGCGCCCGACGATCTCGCCGTCCTTCACCACCAGCGCGCCTACCGGCACCTCCCCGGCGGCCGCGCCCTGCTGCGCCAGTAGCAGGGCGATTTGCATGTATTCCTGGTCGTTCACGGCCTGAATGTCCTGATGCGTTGTCTGAAACCTTCGACGTGTTCCCGCGTCGCCGGCCTGCCATAGCGCAGTTGCGCATATCGGGCAGCGATGGCGGAGATCGCGGCCGCTCGAAATGGCAGCTGCTGCGCCGCGCGCCGCCCGAAATCCAGCGGCCCCTCATGCAACTCGCGCGCGATGCCGTTGCGTGCCAGCTTGCGCTGGAATTGCAGCCAGGCTGCCTGCAAAGCATCCACACGCCGCCTGCTGCCACGCAGCATGGCCGCACTGATGGCGAGCACAATCAAGCCTACCGATGCCATCAGCCAGACCGCCATGTCCTGCCAGGAAACCTGGCTGCCGGCGAGGCGCGACAGCAGTTCCAGCTGCCTCTTTTCATTGTAGCCCAGCACCCACTGGTTCCAGCCGTTATTGAGCGCGTCCCAGTTGAGATAGAGCTTGCGCAGCAAGGAAAAATCGCCGCGCACCAGCATGGGTACCGGCTCTCCCGCCGGCAGTGCGGCGGCGATGCCGGCTTCCACGCGCTGCGGCGAAACGGCGGCGGTCGGGTCGACGCGCACCCAGCCGCGCTCCGGTAGCCACACCTCGGCCCAGGCATGGGCGTCGGCCTGGCGCACGATGAGGTAGTTGCCGACCGGATTGATTTCGCCACCCTGATAGCCGGTCGCTACCCGCGCCGGGATGCCGGCGGCCCGCATCAGGAACACGAAGCTGCCGGCGTAGTGCTCGCAGAAGCCGCGGCGGGTGGAAAACAGGAACTCGTCCACGCTGTCATCCCCCAGCAGGGGCGGGCGCAGCGTGTAAACGAAAGGCTGCTCGCGGAACATGTTGAGCGCGCGCTGGACGATGGCCTCCGATGAAGCCCCGGCAGCAGCCCATTCTTTGCCAAGTTGGCGGGTACGCGGGTTGCCTTCATGGGGCAATTGCAAGGCGACCTGCCGTGCAAGCGGGTCGAGGTTGGGTTCCAGCCGGTACCCCAGGCTGGAAACGCCGGTATAGCGTGTACGGGTGCGCACCGGCTGGCGCGCCAGCAACTGCCGGTCGTGGCTGAGCGTGCTGTCCAGAGGCGTGGTTGCAGGCATGTCGAGCAAGAACAGCCAGGGCTTGTTGTGCGGCTCCAGCGTGACGGTATAGCTGACTTCGTCGCGCCGCGCATCAACCCACTCCAGTGGCAGGCTGGCTGCCTGCATGCCGGGGCTCCAGGTACGCCCGTCGTAATGCCAGAATACCGGGCCGCGCCAGTAAAGCTGGGAAGGGCTTGGCAGCTTGCCCTGGAATTCCGCGCGGAAGGCGACCGCATCCGACTGGCTCAGCTGGCTGATGCTGCCGGGCGACATATTGTCGGACAGGCCTGCCATGCCGCTATAGGCATCCTTCGGCACGCCCCACAGCGGCCCCGGTGCGCGCGGGAAAAGTAGGAACAGGGCCAGCATGACCGGCGCGGCCTGCCCCAGCATCAGCCCGGCCAGACGCAGTTTGCGGTGGGCCGGCAGCGTGCCGTTGGGATGGTTGATGCCGATCAGTGTTGCGGTGAGCGCCGTGAGCGGCACGATTAGGTAGGCGCCGACCAGCATCGACTGCGAGAACAGAAAGCCGGTGAGGCTGATAAAGCAGGCCAGGAAGATCAGCAGGGTGAAGTCGCGTCGGCTGTTGGATTCGAGCAGTTTCAACGCCGTCATCATGACCAGCAGGGCGACGCTGGCATCGCGTCCGAACCATGTGTGGTAGCTGGCCAGGATGCCTGCGGCGCCGAGCAGGGTCAGCGGCAGCAGGATGCGCAGCGGCGGCAGGGGCTGCCGCTGGCTGGCGATCCGGTAGCGCCACAGGCCAAGGATTGCCGCCAGTACTGGCACCCAGGGGGAGAGGTGCGGCGCCAACGGCGCCAGCATCAGCACCAGCGAGGCCAGCAGCCATTTCAGGTCGTCGAAGGTGATGGATTGTTTCATATCAGCGCCAGTGCTTCGAGGCACTGATGGTCATGCTGCTCGCCATAGCCAGGGGCGATTTCACGCCCCGGCAGGCGCAGCCCATAGGGCTGCCCGGTGGCTTGGGCATCGAGAACCCAGCGCGTTAGCACGCTGATTTTCTGCTCGGCATCGTGGACGGGAAGCTGGTTCCAGTCCAGCCACAGGCTGGCATTTTCCACGCCGAGGAACTGCTTGGTGAACAGGCCCTGTTCCTTGGCCGAAGCCTTCCAGTCCACGCGGCGCGGCGAGTCGCCATAGTGGTAGCCGCGCAGTCCTGAAAAATCATCGTCGCCCGCGGCGGTGTGCTGTCCCCCGGACATGCCTTCGGCGACGACAGGGGGTAGCGGCAGGCCTGGCACTGCCGGGGCGGGATATACCAGGCAACGGTTAGCCAGTTCGACATAGGACCAGGCGTGGAACAGGCCGAGCGGGAACTCGGTGAACACCGTCAGCCGTCCCGGTTCCAGCCAGCCGCGCCGCCAGCTTTTGACGGGCAGGGTCAGCGCACCATCCCGCATGGCCGGGATGTCCGCGTACATGGCGTCGCCCTTGCCCTGCCGCATGCCGATGGCGTACCGCTCACGCCCGTTCCTGTCAGTGACGATCAGCCCGAAGAGGGCTTCTTCGCCGGCAAACACCGGGGCGGTACGCCCGGCGGAAACGGTCAGGCCGGCCAAGTTGCGCCAGGTATGCAGCATGGCCACCACGCCCAGCCCACCCAGCAGGAAAGTCAGCACGAAACCCAGGCTGAGGCTGTAATTGATCGCGCCGAGCAGCATGCCGAGCAGCACCAGGGCGAACGCCAGCCCTTGTCGCGTGGGAAGGATGTAGACATGACGCCGATCGAGGGTGGTGGTGCCGGTAACTGGCCGCGCGGTGCGCAGCAGCTTGCGCCAGTCGGGGAAGGTGAGCGTCATGGGCAATCGACAGGTAAATGATGGGGCTGTCGGGTTATCCCAATTTCACGGCTCTCAGCAAGTCGCCGGTCAGGTCCCCTGCCGCTGCACTGCCAGGTGCGGCTTGCAGGCGGTGCAGGGCAACGCCGGGCAGTACGGCCTGCACGTCTTCCGGAACGACGTAATCGCGCCCCTCCATCAGCGCCCAGGCCTGGGCACACTGCTTCAGTGCCAGTCCGGCGCGTGGCGAGAGGCCGTTGGCGTAGTTGGGCGACTTGCGCGTGTAGTCGAGCAGGGCTTGCAGTTCGTCCAGCAGGGCGTCCGAGACGTGCACTGACGCAACCTGGCCCTGCAGCGCCAGCAACTGGGCGGCATCCAGGCATGGCTGCAGCGCGGCGTAGTGACTGCGGCCGCCGTTATTCTGCAGCAGGCTGCGCTCGGAGCGGGCGTCCGGGTAGCCCAGTTCGATGCGCATCAGGAAGCGGTCGAGCTGTGATTCCGGCAGCGGAAAGGTGCCGATGTGATGCATGGGGTTCTGCGTGGCGATGACGAAGAACGGCTGCGGCAGCCTGCGCGTTTCGCCTTCCAGCGTCACCTGGCCTTCCTCCATCACCTCCAGCAGGGCGCTCTGCGTCTTCGGCGTGGCGCGGTTGACCTCATCCGCCAGCAGCACGTTGGTGAATATCGGGCCGGGGTGGAACTTGAAGGCGGCGGCGTTGCGGTCGTATACCGAGACGCCGAGGATGTCGGCCGGCAGCAGATCGCTGGTGAACTGCACGCGGCGGAATTCCAGCCCCAGTACCTGCGCCAGGGTGTGCGCCAGCGTGGTCTTGCCCATGCCCGGCAGATCCTCAATCAGCAGGTGCCCGCGGGCCAGGACACAGGCCAGCGCCAGGCGGATTTGCCGATCCTTGCCGAGGATGACCTGGCTGGTGGCGTTAACGATGTTTTTCAGGGTTGGGTGCATTAGCGGGTTCCATAGATCCATTGGTTGAGCAGATCGCGCGCTTCCTGCGCAACTTCCGAGGCGGTGAGGCCGACGGGGCCCACGCCCGCGCCAACCAGGCTATCCGCCGCCGCACCGTGCAGGTAGACGCCGAGCAGAGTGGCGGCTTCCGGCGTCATGTCCTGCGCAACGAGAGCGGCAATGAGGCCGCTCAACACGTCGCCCATGCCGGCGCTGGCGAGGCCGGCGTTGCCGCTGGCGTTGACGAACCAGCGGCCGTCCGGCGTGGCGATGACGCTGCCGCAGCCTTTCAGCACGGTGATGGCGTTGCAGGCTTGGGCGATGTCGAGCGCGCTGGCGACGCGGTCGGCCTGGATTTCGGCGACGGAACAGCCAAGCAGCGCCGCTGCTTCGCCGGGGTGGGGGGTAAGGATGTTGCCGTGCGTACGCTGGTGGAACTGGTCGCGCAGTTGGTCATTGGCGGCGATCAGGTGCAGTGCATCGGCGTCCAGCAGTAGCGGCGCGGGGGTGTGGATGGCGCGCAGCAAGGCCGCTTCAGCGCGCTGGCTGCGCCCCATGCCGGGGCCGGCGGCCAGCACGCCGAAAGGGGCAATGTCGAATAGCGTCCCGGCGCTGCGCAGCATCAGTTCCGGCTGGCCGAAATCCACGACCGGCGCGTGCTCGGCCAGCAGTCCGGCATAGACCCGCCCGGCACCCGCCAAAAGAGCGGCGCGCCCCGCCAGCAGCGCGGCGCCGACCATGGCGGTGTCGCCGCCGAGGATGCCGGCCGAGCCGTAGCTGCCTTTGTGGGAATTCCTTCGGCGCGGGGCGGGCAGGGTGGGTGGAGTGTCGATCAGCCAGCCGGGCTGTGCTCCGGATGGGTCGGCTTCGATGCCGAGGTCGGTGACATGCACCAGCCCCGCATGATCCGGCCCGTCCAGCGTGAACAGGCCGGGCTTCAACCCAAGGAAGGCCAGCGTGTGGTCGGCCTTGATGGCGCAACCCAGTATCCGGCCAGTGTCGGCATCCAGGCCGCTGGGGACGTCCAGCGCCAGCACGGTGACATCCATGGCATTGACCTGCCGTACGATGTCCCGATGCCTGACATCCAGTTCGCGCGTCAGGCCGATGCCGAACAGGCCGTCGATGATCAGTCCGTAACCCTTGCCTGCCGGGATGGCAGCCAGCACCTCACCGCCACAGGCCAGCCAGGCATCGTAGGCGTCGCTCGCATCCGCCGGCAGTTTGTCGGCGCTACCGGTGAATACCACGTCCACGCGGTGCCAGTCATGCCGCAGGTGGCGTGCGGCGACCAGGGCATCGCCGCCGTTGTTGCCGGGGCCGGCCAGCACCAGGAGGGCATCGGCCTCTTCGGACAGCAGCGCGCGCGACAGTTCTGCCGCGGCAAGACCAGCCTTTTCCATCAGGCCGGCGCTGCCATGTGCCTGTTCCATGGTGCGGATTTGGCTGGTGAGGTAGAGCGGGGTCATGGTGCAAGTTTATCGCAAACCATCCAGATCAGCGTGCCGCAAGTCGCCACAGCGAGGTCAGTTCCGCCGCGCGCGCCTTGTGGAGGGGGTCGCTGGTGTCAGCGGCGCGCGGGTGGTGTGGATGCACCTCCGTCCGGTCCAGCACTTTCAGCCCGGCCTGCTCGAACATGGCCAGCAGTTCTTCCCTGGAGCGCAGTCCCAGGTGCTCGGCAATATCCGACAGGATCAGCCAGCCTTCACCCTGCGGCGTCAGGTGTGCGGCCAGCCCGCCGAGAAAGCCGCGCAGCATGCGGCTTTCCGGGTCGTAAACCGCATATTCCAGCGCCGAGCTTGGCCGTCCCGGCAGCCAGGGCGGGTTGCATACCACCAGCGGCGCCCGGCCTTCCGGGAACAGGTCGGCCTGCACTACTTCCACCTGCTCGGCCAGTCCAAGGCGTTCAATGTTGTCGCGGGCGCAGGCCAGCGCGCGAGCGTCCTGATCGGTGGCCACCACACGCTTGACGCCGCGGCGCGCCAGCACCGCGGCCAGCACGCCGGTGCCGGTGCCGATGTCGAAGGCCAGTTCTGTCGAAGGCAGGGGGGCTTCGGCCACAAGCGCCACGTATTCGCCGCGGACTGGCGAGAACACGCCGTAGTGTGGGTGGATGTGCGCGTCCAGCGCGGCGATCGGCACGCCTTTCTTGCGCCATTCGTGCGCGCCGACCAGCCCTTGCAGTTCACGCAGCGAGGCGACATAGGGTTCTTCCGTCGGGCCGTAGGCTTCCAGGCAGGCCTGTCTGGCATCGGGAGCGCGTCGCAGGGCAATGCTGTGGTCAGGTTCGAACGGCAATAGCAGCATCCCCAGTGTGCGAGCGCGTTGTGCCTGCGATTGTCGATAAAGGTGAAACGCCTCGGTGAGCGAGGCGGCTGGTTTCTCAGCCTTTGCTTTGCGCGGCCTGCGCTCGATGCGTCTTGCCAGTGCCTGCAGCAGTTGGCGCGCGTTGTGGAAGTCGCCGCGCCATAGCAGCGCTGTGCCTTCGCAGGCCAATCGATAGGCGGCATCCGCCATGATGGTGTCGTCGGCGATGATCACGCGCCTGGGTGGGGGTGCGGCGCTTTCCGAGCGCCAGCGTGCCGAGCGGGGCTCGCCGTTCTCGACCCAGCGGAGGGTGGCGTGCTCACTCACCATCATGGCGCTTCAGTTGCTTGGCGAAGGCGACATCATTCTTGGTCATACGGCGTATTTGCTGCGGCCCCATGGCATCCACCAGGCGCACAAATTCATCAAGCGGCACGGGGTCGAAAACCCGCTGCTCGCCCGCTGCCGTGGGTTCGCTCAGGCTGAACAGCCCGGCGCCGGTGACGGCCATGGTGTATTCGCGGCCATTGCTGCGCCGGTTGAGCCGGGTGACGGCAGAAGAGGCGCGGGTCGAGCGCATGTGAAATTCCTTAAAGGGAGGAAGCGTAGCCTATACAACTCGCCAAGTGCAGACAAGCTTTACTGTTGCCATGGCGGATTGCCTTGCCCCAGTGCGTCCCACAGGTATTCCACCATCGCCTTGATGCGCGCCGCGCGACGGGCGCCGGGCAGGTAGACGGCATAGACGTTGATCGGCGGGATGGGATGTTCGGTCAGCAGTTCCGTCAGGGTGCCGGCACGCAGGTCGTCGCAGACGATGAACACCGGCAGCGTGGTGATGCCGAGGCCGTCGAGCGCTGCCAACCGCCCCATGTCGCCGCTGTTGGAGCGCAGGCGGCCCTTGATCGGCACATCGTAGGGCTTGCCGTCGCGCAGGAATGTCCAGGCGTTGGCGGTCGGCGCGTAGCTGTAGGAGATGCAGTCGTGCTGCGCCAGGTCTTCCGGCGTTTGCGGCGTCCCGAAGCGTTGCAGATAAGCCGGTGCGGCGCAGCAGGCGATGCGGACCGGCGCCAGCTTGCGCGCGACCAGGCTGGTTTTGAGGTCGCCGGTGATGCGCACTGCCATGTCGATGCCTTCTTCCACCAGATCGACCCTGCGATCGGAAAAGTTGAATTCCAGTTGCAGTTCCGGGTAGCGCTTGCAGAATTCAGGCATCAGCGGCGCGATGTAGCGCAGGCCGAAGCTGTGCGGCAGACTGATGCGCAATATTCCGCGCGGCTGGCTTTCCGACGTGGCGGCCTGGGCCTCTGCTTCTTCCACGTCGGCCAGGATGGTGCGACAACGGTCGTAATAGTTGGTGCCGATTTCGGTGAGGTGCAGACGCCGCGTGGAGCGCTGCAGCAGCTGCGCTCCCAGGTGCTTTTCCAACTCTGCCACGTGGCGCGAGGTGGCGGTGGCGGAAAGGTGCAATTGCTCGGCTGCGCGGGTAAACGAGCCGGATTCCACCACGGTGGCAAAAACGCGCATGGCCAGGAGTCTATCCATTATTCCGATATACGGGATAAATAATGTAGAAATCACATATTTATCCCGAACAAAGAAATTGTCAAACTGGCGCCATCATGAAAACCCAAGCTGAAACCCGTCGATCACTGCCTGCGCTGTTCGTGCCGCACGGCGCGCCGACCTTCGCCCTGCAACCGGGCGAGGCCGGGGCAGCGCTGGCGCACCTCTCGCATCAACTCAGCGAGGTGAAGGCGGTGCTGCTGATCTCGGCACACTGGGATACCGAGCAGCCGACGCTCGGTGTCGCCTCGCGCCCCGACACCATCCACGATTTCTACGGTTTTCCGCAGGCGCTGTATTCGATCCGCTACCCGGCGCCCGGTGCGGTGCCATGGGCGATGGAGGCACGGACGCTGCTGGAAGAATCAGGATATGAAGTCAAGCTCGACCCGCTGCGCGGGCTCGACCACGGCGCCTGGATTCCGCTGCGGCTGATGTTTCCCGATGCCGGGGTGCCGGTGTTCACGCTTTCGCTGCAAAGCCATTTAGGCCCCGAGCACCATTACCGCATCGGCCAGGCGCTGGCGCCGTTGCGCGAGGCCGGCGTGCTGATTGTCGGCTCCGGCAACCTGACGCATAACCTGATGCACTTCGGGCTGCTGCGCGGCGCCAGCCATGCGCCGGCGTATGTGACCGATTTTCAGGGCTGGGTGCGCGACAAACTGGCCGCCGGCGATGCGGCGTCGCTGCTGGATTACCGCGCACTCGCCCCCGGCGCGGAAGTGGCCCATCCCACCGACGAACACCTGCTGCCGCTGTATGTGGCACTGGGCGCGGCGGGTGCGGATTTTGCCGCGGAACAGGTATACAGTGGCATCGAACACAACATGCTGGCGATGGATGCCTACACATTCCGCTCCGGCGCGGATTTTCAAACCCACTCACATTGAAGGAGCGCGTCATGTCAGAACCCGTCATCGCCCAGAAATCCCCTTACGCCGTCGATGTGGAAGCCGGTAAAAGCTACTGGTGGTGCTCCTGCGGCAAAAGCAAGAGCCAGCCGTTCTGCGACGGTTCGCACAAGGGGTCGGAATTCGGCCCGGTGGAATACAAGGCCGAAAAATCCGGTACCGTTTATTTTTGCGGCTGCAAGCACAGCGCCAACGGCGTGTTGTGCGACGGCAGTCATTCCAGGCTGTAACGGAGCAACATGATCCAGCTACGCAAATCCAACGCGCGCGGCCATGCCGACCATGGCTGGCTGAACGCCCGGCACACATTCTCGTTCGCCGATTACTACGACCCTGCCTTTATGGGCTACTCGGTGCTGCGCGTGATTAACGACGACGAGATCGCACCCGGGCGCGGATTCGGCACCCACCCGCACCGCGACATGGAAATCATCACCTATATCCTGGACGGCGCCCTGCAGCATCGGGACAGTATGGGCAACGGTTCGGTGATCCGCGCCGGCGACGTACAGTACATGAGCGCAGGCAGCGGCGTGCGGCACAGCGAGGTCAACCCGTCCCCGGATGCAGCGGTGCATCTGCTGCAGATCTGGATACTACCTGCGCAGCCTGGTCTCGTACCGCAATACGACCAGAAAACCATCGCGGCGGAACAGAAGCGCGGCCGTTGGCGCATGCTGGCTTCTCCCGATGGCCGCGAAGATTCGATCACGATCCGGCAGGACGCGATGCTGCTGGCCACCATGCTGGACAGCGATGCCGACCTGACGTACAGATCCCAGCCGGGGCGGCGTCAATATCTGCACCTGGCGCGCGGAACGGCCGCCCTGAACAACGTCGCCATGCGCGGCGGCGATGGCGCATTTATTGAAAACGAAAACCTGCTGACGCTGTCGGACGCGAAGGGCGCCGAAGCGCTGCTTTTTGATTTACCTTGAAAACTGGAGATTTTTATGAAGAAAACCCTGATCGCACTGGCACTTGCAGCATGGATACCGGCAGCCCTGGCCGATGCCGAAACCTATAACATCGACAACAGCCACAGCTTTGCCAATTTCAGTATACGCCACGTGGTGTCGCGCTTATCCGGCACTTTTCCCGACGTGACCGGGAAAATCGTCATCGACCGTGCCGATCTTTCCAAATCCAGCGTGGATGCCAGGATCAATGTGCTGTCCATCAACACTTCGCTGGCCAAGCGCGATGAGCACCTGCGCGACAAGCCGGAATATCTGGAAGCCGGCAAGTTCGGCCAGATGACTTTCGTCAGCACCAAGGTCGAGGCCAGGGGCAAGGACGAGGGCGTGCTCACCGGAAAATTCACTTTGCACGGCGTGACCAAGGAGATTTCCTTCCCGTTCAAGGTGCTTGGTTTCGGCGCCGACCCCTGGGGCGGCGAGCGCAGCGGCTTCGAAGCCCATACCAAACTCAATGCGGCCGATTACGGTTTCGGCTGGGCCGCCAATCCAAACGGTCCGGTCGGCACCGAGATCGATGTCACCCTGTTGATCGAAGGCGTCAAGGAGAAAGCTAAATGAGTCTGGATTTATTCAGCCCGGTCAAACTGGGCCGCACCGAGTTGAAGAACCGCATCGTCATGGCGCCGCTGACCCGTAACAGGGCCGCGATGCCCGGCAACCTGCCGCAGGACATGAACGTGCCCTACTACGCACAGCGAGCCTGCGCCGGTATGATCGTCACCGAGGCGACGCAGATCTACGCCAGGGCCCACGGCTCTCCT
>DAOMFG010000037.1:0-10530 GCA_035429685.1 Methylophilaceae bacterium
GTCCACCAGCAGGCGCCCGATCAGGGTGGATTTGCCGTCGTCCACGCTGCCGGCGGTGGTAAAGCGCAGCAGGGCGGTATCAGCAGCTTCAAACAGGTTTTTGTCTATGGCATTCATCAGAAGTAGCCTTCCTTCTTCTTGTCTTCCATGGTGTTGCTGCCATGGTCGATGATGCGGGTTTCGCGCTCGGAACGGGTGGCAACGGCTGATTCGGCGACGATTTGCTCGATGGTGTCGGCCGAGGAATACACCGCACCGGTGCAGGGCGAACAGCCCAGGGTGCGAAAGCGGCACATCACGTTTTCCGGCACTTCGCCGGGCTTGAGGTTGCCGGCGTCGTCGGCGGGGATCAGCATGGCGCCGCGCTTCACCATCGGGCGCTCTTTCGCGTAGTAAAGCGGCACGATGGGGATGTTTTCCAGCTTGATGTACTGCCAGATGTCCATTTCGGTCCAGTTGGAGATGGGGAACACGCGGATGGATTCGCCTTCGTGGACGCGGCAGTTATAGATGTCCCACAACTCTGGGCGCTGGTTCTTCGGGTCCCATTGGCCGAATTCGTCGCGGAAGGAGAAGATGCGTTCCTTGGCGCGCGAGCGTTCCTCGTCGCGGCGAGCACCGCCCATAGCCGCGTCGTAGCCGCCTTCTTCCAGCGCGTCCAGCAGCGCCTTGGTCTTGAGCGCGCCGCAGCAGCGAGCCACGCCCAATTTGAGAGGGTGTGCGCCCTGGGCGATGGCTTCCTCGTTGCGATGCACGATCAGCCTGGCGCCGATTTCCTTGGCGTACCAGTCGCGAAACTCGTACATTTCCTTGAATTTGTAACCGGTGTCCACGTGCAGCAGGGCGAATGGCAGCGGGCCGGGGTGGAAGGCCTTGCGCGCCAGGTGCAGCATGACGCTGGAATCCTTGCCGACGGAGTAGAGCATGACCGGGTTGCGGAATTCGGCCACCACTTCACGCATGATATGGATGGATTCCGCTTCCAGGGTTTGCAGATGGGTGAGTGTTTTGTTATCCATGATCAGATTTTCTTTACGTGCAGGCCGCATTCCTTGCCGGCTTCGTTTTCCCACCACCAGCGACCGGCGCGAAGATCCTCGCCGACGGCAATGGCCCGGGTGCAGGGCGCACAGCCGATACTGGGGTAGTGCTTGTCGTGCAACGCATTATACGGGATGGCATTGGAACGGATATATTCCCATACCTCCTTTTCCGTCCAGTCCGCCAGCGGATTGAATTTGGCGAGGCCGTGGTCGGCATCGAATTCCTGCACTGGCATGTCGGCGCGGGTGACGGCTTGCTGGCGGCGCATGCCGGTGATCCAGGCCTTGTTGCCAGCCAGCGCGTGCTTGAGCGGTTCGACCTTGCGAATCGCGCAGCAGGCCTTGCGCAGTTCCACACTGTGGTAAAAGGCATTGATGCCGTTGGCTTGCACATACTGCTGGAGCGGCTCCGGTTGCGGGTAGAGCACCCGGATGAGGACTTTTTCGCCATAGGTTTCCTGCACCTTGGCCAACAGGTCGTAGGTTTCCGGGTTGAGGCGGCCGGTATCGAGCGAAAAGATGCTGATGCCCGGTGCATGTTTGGCGATCAGGTCGGTCAACACCATATCTTCAGCGCCCAGGCTGCTGGCCAGCGTGGCCGGGCTGAATTCGTCCTGGATGCGCTCCAGCAGTATGGCGGCGGCGGCGATTTTGGCTTGCAGGGTCATCAATCCACCTCGTCCTCGTGCCGGACGAATACCCGGCTCTCCGCTGCTGCGTGGTGCGCTATGCGGGGGTATCGACGCCAAACCGGCAACGGGTTGTCGAACGCACCTTGATAGGGATCGGAAAAGTCGCGCAGGCTGGCCAGGGCATCTTCGGCGGAGCGGTCGGCACGGATCAGATAGGCGTCGAAACCGCAGCGCTTCATGAAGTAGAGCTGGTCCCGCAGCACGTCGCCAACCGCGCGCAACTCGTTGCGATACTGGTGCCGGATGCGCAGCTGCGTTGCCAGCGAGAAGCCTCGTCCGTCGACAAAGCGCGGAAAGTTGATGGCGATCAGCGGCAGGCTGTTGATGTCGGCAACGCTTGCGACCAGGTCTTCCAGCAATTCGAAGCTGTCCATCCAGACGCCGATCTCGCCCTTGGCCATGCGTTCAGCCAAGTCAGTCTTGCGCGCCAGCCAGACGGTCAGTGGCACGATGACCTTGCCCGAAGCAGGAATCACGGTGGCATTGATCTGTTCAGGGGTCGCCGCCGGTTCGCCGGTCACCTTGAAAATTACCACCTTGCCGGCCTGCTTGCGCACGGTATCTTCAGCGGGAGCGGGCAGGGCGACGAGCGTCCAATCATTGGCGACGATGGCATTGTTTTTGATGAGGTTGGACATTACGCAGCCTCCTTGGCGTAAACGTTCGCCTTGAACGGCGCCACGCCGATGCGGCGCACGGTGTCGATAAAGCGTTCTTCCTCGGTGCGTTCCTCGATGTAGGTTGCGATCAGTCTCTCGATCACACCCGGTACGTCTTCTGCCGGGAAGGAGGGGCCGATCACCGTGCCGAGGCTGGCATCACTGCCCTGTTTGCCGCCAATGGTGATCTGGTACCACTCGGAGCCGTCCTTGTCTACGCCCAGCACGCCAATGTGGCCGACGTGCTGGTGACCGCAGGAATTCATGCAGCCGGAGATGTTGAGTTCGATGTCGCCGATGTCGTGCAGGTAATCGAGGTCGTCGAATTTCTCCTGGATGGCCTGGGCGATCGGGATGGATTTCGCGTTGGCCAGGCTGCAAAAATCTCCGCCGGGGCAGCAAATGATATCGGTCAGCAGGCCGATATTCGGCGTGGCCAGTTCGTGCACGCGGGCGGTATCCCATACAGCGAACAGATCACTCAGCTTCACGTCGGCGAGGATGATATTCTGCTCGTGCGACACGCGCAATTCGCCAAACGAATAGCGTTCAGCCAGTTCCGCCATGACTTCAAGTTGGCCCGCGCTGGCATCGCCGGGGGCTTTGCCGGTTTTTTTCAGGGAAAGCGTCACGGCACGGTAACCGGGTACCTTGTGCGCATGCACGTTGCGCTTGGTCCAGGCGGCAAACGCCGGATTGGAGGCGCGCGCCGCGTAGAAGGCTGCATCCTGGTCAGGCAGGGCGTCGTGACGGCCTGGTGCGAAAAAGCTCGCCACGCGGTCATATTCGGCTTGGGTGATGGTGCTGGGTCCATCCTTGTGCAGCGCCCACTCCTCCTCGACCCGGCGGGAGAATTCCTCCGCGCCAAGCGCCTTTACCAGGATCTTGATGCGCGCCTTGAAGGCATTGTCGCGGCGACCGTAAAGGTTGTAGACGCGCAGGATGGCTTCACAGTAGGTCAGCGCGTGCTGCCATTCCAGGTGTTCGCGGATGACGGTGCCCAGAATCGGGGTCCGGCCGAGCCCGCCGCCCACCCAGACGCGCACCGCCAGCTTGCCGGCACTGTCGAGATAGAGCTCCAGCCCGATATCGTGTGCCTGCACAAGCGCGCGGTCATGCTTGGCACCATTCACCGCCAGCTTGAATTTGCGCGGCAAGCCGGCGAATTCCGGATGGAAGCTGCTCCACTGGCGCATGATTTCGATGAAAGGCCGCGGATCGACGATCTCATCCGGCGCGACGCCCGCGAACTGGTCAGTGGTGATCGCACGGACGCAGCTGCCGGAAGTCTGGATCGCGTGCATTTGCACCGTGGCGAGTTCGGCCAGGATGTCCGGTACGGTTTCCAGTTTGGGCCAGTTGAGCTGAAAATTCTGGCGCGTGCTGAAGTGACCGTAACCCTTGTCGTAACGGCGCGAGATGTCCGCCAGTTTGCGCATTTGCCGCGAAGACAGCAGGCCATAAGGCACGGCGATGCGCATCATGGGCGCATGGCGCTGGATGTAGAGGCCGTTCTGCAGGCGCAGCGGGCGATATTCGTCGTCGGTCAGTTCGCCTGCCAAGTAGCGGCGCGTCTGGTTGCGGTACTGGGCGACGCGTTCGTCAACGATGCGCTGATCAATGTCGTCGTAGATATACATCACAAATCCTATAAAACAAATTTAAACCCGATCAGCATCAGCACCGAAGCCAGAAGCGGCCGTAGCACTTTTTCCGGGATTCTGGCGCTCAAGTGGCTGCCTATCCAGATACCAGGGAGCGAACCCATCAGCAGGCTGCCAAGCAGGGTGAAATCGACATTGCCCATCTGCCAGTGGCCGAAGCCACCGATGGCGGTGAGCGGAATGGCATGGGCGAGATCGGTGCCGACGATTTTCACGGTAGAGAGTCGCGGATAGAGAAATAGCAGCGCTACTGTGCCCAGGGCGCCAGCGCCGACCGAGGACAGGGTGACCAGAATGCCGAGTATCAGGCCGACCACGACCGTGGCAGGGGCTTGCAGGTGATGGAAGCGGCTCGGTTCATGCGACTCGCTCACCTTGCCGGCCTTCTGCAAGTGGTTACGGAAAAATAACGCCAGCGCGGTCAGGATCAAGGCGATGCCGAGCGAGAAAGTTATTGCGTGGGTAATATCCTTGCCGACCCTGGCGTAGTGGTTGAGCACGAACAGGGTGGCGATGGATGCCGGCAGGCTTCCGGCCGCAAGCAGGCTGACAATGCGCCATTCGACCGATTTGTGGTTGCTGTGGTGGACGAGTACGCCGCCGCTCTTGGTGATGGCGGCGAACAGCAGGTCCGTGCCGACTGCTACTGCTGGCTTGAAGCCAAACAGGAACACCAGTAGCGGTGTCATCAGAGAGCCGCCGCCGACGCCTGTTACGCCGACCAGGAGTCCGACCAGAAAGCCGGAAATGATATAACCGAAATCCATTTAAGAAGTTTGTGCTGGATAGAGGGCGCAACTATACCAGTGGGTACTTTCCAGATAAAAGAATATGTTATTCTAAATCATTCTGTTTAATTATTAGGTGGGTAGAAAGACGTTATGAAGTTGCACCAGATGCGTTACATCCGCGAAGTAGCCTGGCAGGGCATGAATGTGTCGGTGGCGGCCGAAGCCCTGCACACTTCTCAGCCCGGGGTCAGCAAGCAGATCCAGTTGCTGGAGGAGGAGCTCGGGCTGCAGATTTTTCACCGTAGCGGCAAGCGGCTGACCGGTGTTACCGAGCCGGGCAGGATCATTCTGGATTTCGCGGAGCGCATGCTGCGCGAGGTGGATAACATCAGCCGGGTCAGCGACGATTTCACCCATGTCGATGCTGGCAGCCTCAGCATCGCCACCACCCACACCCAGGCACGCTATCGCCTGCCGCCTGCGGTCAAGGCCTTCATCGAGCTTTATCCTGACGTGCAGCTCAATATCCACCAAGGCAATCCCACCCAGGTTGCAGAGCTGGTATTGAGCGGGGAGGCCGATATCGGCATCGCCACCGAATCCATTACCATGCACGAGGAGTTGGTAGCGCTGCCGTGCTATGTATGGAACCGCTGTGTGGTGGTGCCGTCCGGCCACCCTTTGCAAAAAGCTGGACCACTGACGCTGGAAAAAATTGCCGCTTATCCGATCGTCACTTACGACTTGGGTTTTACCGGGAGCACCTCGGTCAAGCGGGTGTTCGAGGAGGCAGGGCTGCAACCGAGCATTGTGCTGACTGCCATCGACTCCGACGTGATCAAGACCTATGTGGAATTGGGCCTCGGCATTGGCCTGCTGGCCAAGATGGCCTACAACGCCGAGCGCGACAAGGGGCTGGAGGCGCTGGATGTCTCCCATCTGTTTCCGGATAGCACCACCTATCTCGGCGTGCGTCGGGATGTCTACCTGCGCGGCTATGTCTATGAGTTCATCCGCCTGATCGCGCCGCAGCTCGACCGCAAATCGGTGGATTCTGCGATCAAGTCGTCAGCTTAGTCTTTCGTTCGCGTCGGCGTTCTTCCAGTCTCATGCGGTTGGTGCTGACCGTATAGATAGACCAGGAAATACATGCCCGCCACCAGTACCGTGCCGCCGACAATGTTGCCCAGGGTGACAGCCACGATATTGTTGAGAAAACCTGCCAGGTTGAGATGCGCCATCGCCTCCGGCGCCAGCTTTGCAGCTTCCAGCACGGCCGGATCGGCGGCAGCCAGAAACCCCATGGGGATAAAGAACATGTTGGCGATGCTATGCTCGAAGCCCATGTTGACGAAGGCCGAGATGGGGAAAAGGATGCAGAAAATGCGGTCGACTACGGTGCGCGCGGCGAAGCATAGCCAGACTGCCAGGCACACCAGCGCATTGCAAAGGATGCCTTTGAAAAAAGCCTCGGTAAATGGAATGTTGGTTTTGGCGACGGCGATCTTGAGTGCTTGGACGCCAAAACCAAGGTCAACCGAATGTAGGATGCCGGAGAGATAGGCCAGTACCACGGTCGCTAGGCAGCCCAGCAGATTGGCGAGGTATACCCACCCCCAGTTGCGCAGCACCGCGCGGGTGCCGACCTTGCCCTGCGCCCAGGCCATGGCGATCAGGTTATTGCCGGTGAATAGTTCGGCACTGCCGACGATCACCAGTACCAGACCGAGGCAGAACATGAAGGAAGCGACCAGGCGCGGCATGTCCTGCGCCATCGCGGCGGTATAGTTCATGGCGCCCAGTGAAATGAAGGCGCCAGCCATGATCCCGAGCCCGACCATCTGGCGGATGCCCATGTTAGCCTTGGCGACCCCGACGGTTTTGACGCGATAGGCCATCTCCGAAGGCGTGTAGGCATCCACGGAACCTTGCTGAATATTGAGTGACATACTGTCGGTGTCCTTGCGCTGGGTGAAATGGCGCGTATTGTATGCGAATTCGCCTTGATCAAGAATTGAAGGAATGCAAAATGAAAAAGCTGCTGATACTGGCTGGGGCGCTGTGGCTGGGTTTATTGCCTGCCAGCGCCGATTCCTTACCACCGGTCAATCCTGACAAGGCCTTGTACATCGTCAAGGTAGAACCCGGCGTCAGCTATGACGATGTCGTGACCAGCCTGAAATCGGCGGCCGAAGGCAAGAATTTCGTCAGCCCGGCGACTTTCCCCATCGGCGAACATATCAGGCAGCGCGGCCTGCCGCTGCAAGGCGTTCTGGAAGTGCACACCTATTGCAGTTTGGGCATCGGCGCGGAAATTTTGCTGGAATATCCCGAATTCGCCGCTTTCGCCCCTTGCCGCATCGCCATTTACGAAAAGCAGGGCAACTTGTACCTGGCGCTGGATCGGCCCACCTACGCGCTACGCCATGTGGATAATGTCAACCAGCGCGCCCGGGATGCCGCGCAACAGATGGAAGACACCTTGATCTGGATGCTGGACAAGGCACGTAAAGGAGAAATTTAGCGGGCGGATTGTTTCAACGGGCTGCCTCGAAGCGTGCCAGCGGCTTGTTGCCGGCGTCGAGCAGTTCCAGCGTGTTGCCGGCAATGCGATAGCCGCGGGTATTCCCCAAAGCGTTTACCAGTGAAGATTCAAGTGCCATGGCGGCAGGCGGCCCAGCACGGCGGGTCATGATCATGGGACCGAATTTCAGGCCGGAACCATCACTGACATAGGTGCCGCTGAAATTGTTGACCGCACTGTAACCGTTGGCCTGGCCTTGTTCGTCGAACTGGACGAAGGGCGCTCGCTCGTCCGGAGAACTGCCGGACGCCGGCGCATCGCCGACCTGGACCAGTTTCCATTCGACCCCGGCCAGCGGGCGTGACGGCTCGGCCGATGCCGATGGCTGTCTGGCCGCGCAGGCGGTGAGCAGCACGAAGCACGCCAGGGCGATGACTGAAAAAAGTCTGGATTTGCGAACCCGCATTGAAGTCCTCCTGATGAGCCAAATATTGGATTCCACCCCTCAAGTGGCGGCGATAGTCTGTCGGATCGGGATGAAGCCGTGCTATTTGCGTAGCGCGTCCGCCCAGCTATTGGGCGTCTCGTACAGCCTGACCCGTTCCAGTTGCAGGTGGTTGCCATAAGTGTCACGGTAGCTGGCGTCAAGGATGCGGAACGCCTCCGCCGCCATGTTTTCCGCCGTCGGCACGCTATCCATCACAACGGTTTTGTGCCCCGACAACGACTCCAGAAATTCGCGCACAGTGCCGTCGCCGCGATAGACCAGGAAGGCGTGATCCCACTTGTCCACCACCTCGCGCCGGGCAATGGCTTTGACGTCGGAAAAATCCATCACCATACCCTGCTCGGAAGTGCCTTCCTGCTGGATGATGTCACCGGAAAGCGTGATCTCGATAGCGTAGCGATGGCCGTGCAGGTTGCGGCACTGGCTCTTGTGGCTGGGAATACGATGGCCGGCATCGAATTCGAGGCGGGTGGTGATTTGCATGGGCCGGATTATACCAGCCCATGCCATGCGGGGTTGTTCAGGGTTTCCCTAGAACGAATACATCAGTGTCAGCCAGACCTTATCGGTATCGCGATAAGAGCGTTTGGCGTTGGTAGAGGTACATGCCCCGGCGGTGACGAAGCAATCGTCGGCCTGGTAATTGGCATACTCCAGCTTGCCCAGCCAGTTCTTGTTGTAGGTATAGGACGCTGACAGATCCAGCTCCTTGCCGTAATTGTTGCCCGTCGTGCCTGGTCCGGTCCTGAAATCCTCATCTGACTCGAACCAGTGGTACTCCCCCAACAACTGGACGTCCGACACCTTGCCGCCGAAGGTGAAGTAGGTATCGCGGATCCCCTGCTTGGGCGTGACGAGGAACATATCCGCCCAGCCCTGGAACAGATGATTCGTCCCCATCGGCGTCTGGAACCCATACAGGCCATCGTTGCTGGACAGCAGTTCCTGGCTCAGCTTGAGAAACCAGCTGCCATAACCTGCCCCCGCCCCCACATTGTAGTAATGCGCATCGATCAGGCTGTCGCCGCCCGAGTAGTTGTCCTGCTTGGCATACTCCGCCGTATACAGCAGCTTCCAGTCATCGTTCAGCTTGTGGCTGCCGTCCGCGCGCAGGCCATAGACCTGGTTGGAGTCGTCGGACAGGCCGGTGCCGGTGAAGCTGCGGCTTACATCGCTGAACACGTTCTGGCCGTTATGCGCCATATCCTGCAGGTAGCCATAGCCGGTCAGGCTCTCGGTCGGGGTGAAGCGGTAAGTGGCATGGGCGATGCCGATATCGCCGTTGCGCTGGATGGTGGACACCTGCTTGAGCTTGTTGAAATAGGCGAAATACAGCTCGGTATCCGGCACGCTCTTGTTCTCCACGCCGACGCCGTCAAACACCTGCATCACCTGGCGGAACTCGACGTTGCCGATGAAGCGCACGTTATCCAGCTTGACCGACTGGCGGCCCAGCCGGAACTTGGTATTGCGCAACCCGGTCCAGTCCACGAACAACTGGTTGATATCGGTATCGTTGGGGTCGGCCACCACCGGGTAATTAACCTTGGACGCCGGCGTGGCATGGCCGCGCGCGGTCTGGTAGCCGGTGTAGTAGTTGTCGTCGATCTTGGACACGTTGATCAGTTGGGCGGCGAAGCTGAGGTTGTTGAACGGTGCGGTCTGCCAGCCGACCAGGCTGCGCACGGTGAAGGCGTTGGCGTTGTCCGACTTGCCGTCCTGGTCGACGTACTCGTAGCGCGGCCGGAAACTGGTCATCGGCTTGCCGGTCTTGATCGAGTCCAGAAAGGTGTATTCCGAGGCGGGCGGTGTCGCCGGTGCGTCCTCGGCTCGGGCCGCAGTGGGACCAAGGGCGGATAACACGGCTAGTGCAAGCAGTTTTGTGGCGTTTTTCATGAATGGTCTCCTGAAGTGATGAATCATGTAGACTGGGGTCGCCAGTAAATCGGTGCGAATTTGATTAGCCAGCTGATAAAGGCAGCCAGCCACAGTAATGCGGAACAGAGGTAGAGGTGGGCGGCGTAGGCGTTGATGACGGGCAAATCCGCCAGCACCCGCAGCAGAGCAGCAGCCTGCACCATCAGAAAGATACCCCAGGCCAGGTTGTCGGCCGTCAGCGGGCGGCCGGAATGCCCCAGTGTGACGCGCGTGGCCATTGCCACCAGCATGGAGGCGAAGTAGCCCACCACCAGGGCGTGCAGCGGCGCGCGGCCCAGTGGCAAGCTCAGACTTTGCAGGCCGTACAGGGCCAGTGCGACACTCAGCCAGGCGAAAGCCATGTGCAGCATGGCCAAGATGCGCGTCTGAAAACTTTTCCGGAAGCACCAGACGTAGGACAGCCAGGCTGCCACGACGGCCATCGGCAGATCGACCAGACATGTCCACTGTTCCTGCCCGAGCAATTCCAGTGTGCCGTGCACCAGGCTGCCGGCGCTCATCAGCCACAGCGTCCAGTCGGGGCGGATGATCTGGTAATCCGGCAGCACCACGCTGGAAAAGAAGGGGATCAAGCGATGGCTGACGGAGAAAAATACCGGGAGCAGGAACCACCAGATGCCGCCGCTACGGGCGATGGCGACCAGACCAGCATTACCGGTTTGCACCCCTGAGCTGTAGGTCAGTAGCAGGCCCCAGCCGAGCAGCAGGACGGCGCTGGTAATCAGCGCATGCCAGGTATCGGGGCGCGGGGCGCCGGCATAAACGGGCAGC
>DAOMFG010000038.1:0-10525 GCA_035429685.1 Methylophilaceae bacterium
TGGGGCTGTTCCTGTTTTGGCAGTTGCTGCACGTGTTTGAGATATTAAAAGACAACATCAGAAAAAATAAAGCATTTCATTGGTCGTTGATCATCGATTTGGCACTGATCGCAGCAAGCGCCTATGGCATTTATTTTGCTGTGGATCATCTCGTGGAGTGGGTATCAAAAGCGGAAAACCCATTTTTCAGCTTCGCAAAGATTGGATGGTTCAGCGGCGCACTGATGGTGTTGCCTAATGCATTCCTTGCGCTGTATTACTCGCATATTGGCAGACAAGATATTGTTTTGAGCTCCCAGGTTGGCGATGGCCATATTTGTATTCCAATGTGTATCGGCCTTTTCTCGATATTCAATACAATCCAGGTTCCCGCGTTCTTTCAGATGGGCGTTTACATTATTCTGGGCGCTGGAGCGGTTCATTTCCTGGCGATTGCGTTGCTCGGGCGAGTCCCCCGCCTGGCGGGTTTTGGTCTGATCGGCGGATATGCGTATTTCCTGTACGCAGGACTCATTCAGTAGATTGGCCAGTAACCTGGCTTAAACACTATCGCTGCCAGGGCTCCTTGATGGCAACGACCTTATCGGACTTGGGCTCTTCCTTCACGGCAGGAGTAGGTATGGAAAGATGTTTGAACAGGCTTTCCATGTCTGAAAACCTGGTGCAGTCAACCCCTTTGGCCCTCAGGCCGCTGATAATTTCATTGAATGCCGGATCGTTGGACAGGATGGAAAATTGCGCATCGGGATGCTGGCTTGCCAACTCGCCCAGTTGGAAGGCAATATTGAAGTCAATGGCATTGTGACGCGCATGATCGAGCTGGATGTATTCGGCGTCCTTTCCCAGCGGTTGCAGTGCGCGCGCCAGAGCAAGCGGGATCGAGACGTAATGGGACCCCAGAAAAATCTTGATCCTGAGTTTGCTGGTACTTTTGCTGAGAAGGCCAATGTTACCCAGATGAGTGTTGTCGAAATCGACAAAGACATAATGCGTTTGCATGATGCACCCCTCCGCCATTGGCTTACGTGCTTACTATACCAATAAATTCCACGCATGGTCGATACATAAAAAACTGGCAGCGATAAACCTTGTTCTATACAGGCGCCGTGGTGGAAAGGCCGGTCAGTGCGCTTGGCAAATCCCTGATCGAGTCGATGACCAGGTCTGGTTTGATCCTGGAGGCTTCGGCATAGGATTGACGGTATTTGCCGGTTTTCACCAGGATGCCCCGCAGGCCAGCCTGCTGACCTCCGCCTACATCGGCATCGATGTCGTCGCCGACGATGGCTGCCTCTGCGGGCTGCAACCCCATGTCATCCAGCGCGATGCGAAAAAAATCGGTGGCAGGCTTGCCGATGACCATGGCCTTGCTGCCGCTGGCATATTCCAGGGCCTCGATAAACCCGCCGATATCCATCTGCAAGCCGGTTTCGGTCTGCCAGAAGCGGTTCTTGTGGATGGCGATGAGTTGCGCCCCGTTCATCAGGCAGTGAAACACCTCGTTCAGCAAGGTGTAGGACCAGGTTGTTCCTATGTCGCCAACGACAATGTAGTTGGCTTCGGTATCGGATTGACGAAAATCCGTGAAATCCTGCTTCACGTTGTCCGCCATTAAAAATCGGCACACCGGATCGGGCTGCCGCTTCAAATAGAGCCGCGCCGCTTGCGGAGCGCTGACGATTTCCTCTTTCGTTATGGAAAATCCCAGCACATTGATTTTGTTTTGCAGCGAAGCCAGTGACAGGGTGCTGGTGTTTGTGACGAAACGGCACGCAATGCCGCTGGCGCGGATATGTGCCACAGCCTCGATCGCCCCTTCAATGACCCGAGAGCCAACATAAAGCACGCCGTCCAGATCGAACAAGATGCCTTTGACGCTTGGGGAGGGATTCATTTGCGATAAGCAAAAAACTCAGGAATGGAAATAATAACCCAACCAGCCACCTTCGGTGACCGCTCTTATTTGAGGCGGTTACTTTTTGCTGAGTCAATGACTGCCTCGGGTCGGCTATTGCCCTGCAACATAGCGAAACAACCTCAATCCATTTCCCGGGTCGAGCATATCCTGATCGCCAGGGCGTGAGCTGGAACGGGCTACTCCCTGCGTTCCAGTGCCTCCCAACGCGCCAGCGCCAGTTCTATTTCCTGTTCGATGACGGTCAGGCGGGCCTGCAGCGCCTTTACCCGCTGCGGATCGCTGCGGTAGAGGTCGCCGTTCGACAGGGTGGCGTTGATGTCGCCCTGTTCCGTTTCCAGTGCTTCTATCTTGTCCGGCAGCGCTTCCAGTTCGCGTTGTTCCTTGTAGCTCAGTTTGGCCTGTGTGGGTTTGACGGTGGCGGGCTTGGGCGTCAGTTCTGCCTTGGGTCTGGCCGCCGCCTGTGCTGCTTGCTGGTCGGTAAAGCGCCTCCAGTCGTCGTAGCCGCCGCCGAATTCTTCCAGTTTGCCGTTGCCCTCGAAGGCAATGACCTGGGTCACGGTGTTTTCCAGAAAGGCGCGGTCGTGGCTGACCAGGAACAAGGTGCCGCCGAAGTCCTGCAGCAGTTCCTCCAGCAGTTCCAGGGTGTCGATATCGAGGTCGTTGGTCGGCTCGTCCAGTACCAGGACGTTGGCGGGGCGGGCGAACAGGCGCGCGAGTAACAATCGATTGCGCTCGCCGCCGGACAAGGACTTCACCGGCGCCCGCGCGCGCTGCGGTGGGAACAGAAAATCCTCCAGATAGCTGATGACGTGCTTGCGCTCGCTGCCGATCTGCACGTAGTCCGATCCTGGGGAAATTGTGTCGGCCAGCGTGGCTTCCTCGTCCAACTGCTCGCGCATCTGGTCGAAATAGGCGAGGTTGAGGCTGGTGCCGCGCTTGACCTCGCCGCTGTCCGGCTCCAGTTCGCCCAGGATCAGTTTCAGCAGCGTGGATTTGCCGGCACCGTTGGGGCCGAGCAGGCCGATGCGGTCGCCGCGCAGGATGCGTGTGGAAAAGTCGCGGATGACGACCTTGTCGCCAAAGGATTTGCTCACATGCGACAACTCGGCCACCAGTTTGCCGGAGCGTTCGCCTTCGTCCAGCGCCAGTTTGACGTTGCCTTGGCGCTCGCGTCGCGCCGTGCGTTCGAGACGTAATCTTTCCAGCCGCCGCACGCGGCCCTCGTTGCGGGTGCGGCGCGCCTTGATGCCCTGGCGTATCCAGGCTTCCTCCTGCGCCAGCACCTTGTCGAACTTGGCGGCGTGGGTAGCTTCGACCTCCAGCAGTTCGGCCTTTTTGATCTGATAGGCGCTGTAATTGCCCTTGAATTCGGTGATGTGGCCGCGGTCGAGTTCGATGATGCGCGTCGCAAGCCGATCCAGAAAGCGCCGGTCGTGGGTGATAAACAGCAGCGCGCCGTTGAAGTCCAGCAGCATATTCTCCAGCCATTCGATGGCGGCGATGTCGAGGTGGTTGGTCGGCTCGTCCAGCAGCAGCACTTCCGGCTCTGCCACCAGTGCCCGCGCCAGTGCCACCCGCTTGCGCCAGCCGCCCGACAGCGTGGACACCGGCGTATCTTCCGTAAGTTCGAGCCGCGACAGCACGGTCTCGATACGTGCCTGGACCTGCCAGCCGTTTTGCGTCTCCAGCTCGTGTTGCAGCGCCTGCATTTTATCGAGCAGGGCGGCAGTGTCGGCGCCAGCCTCGCCCATGGCGTGGGACACGGCGTGGTAATCGATCAGCACCTGCCGCAGCGTACCCAGGCCTTCCGCTACTGCCTCGAATACGGTGTGCTCCGGGTCCAGTGGCGGTTCCTGCGGCACGTAGGCCAGGCGCATGCCAGACGCGCGCCAGACGCTGCCATCGTCCAGTCTGGTTTCCCCGGCCAGCACTTTCAGCAGGCTGGATTTTCCGGTGCCGTTGCGACCGATCAGTCCGACCCGTTCACCGGGGTCGAGCAGCAGGCTGGCGTGATCGAGCAGGGGGGTGAGGCCGTAGGCGAGAGAGGCATTGTCGAGCGTGATCAGCGGCATGGGCGATGTTCCGGGATGAGGCGCGTATTGTAGCGCAGGGGATGGGCTTGCCGTCTGCGGCGCGGGGCACAAAACAAAAAGGCGGCCCTCGGGCCGCCTTTTTGTGCGGGTTGAGTGCGCTTTACTTGGTCGGTGCAGACGCGGCTGCGGGAGCTCCGGCAATTTCGATTTTGGCCTTGGCCTTGAGGTCGTCCAGTTCCTTTTTCAGGTTCTTCTGCTGGAGTTGCTCGGCCAGGCCGGATTTGACTTCTTCGAAGGGAGGCGCCTCGATCGGCTTGGAATCTTCCAGCAGGATGACGTGATAGCCGTACTGGGTTTTGACAGGTGTTTCACTGATCTTGCCTTTCTCCAGTTTGGCGACCGCATCGCCGAACTCCGGCACCATCTTGTTCAAGTCAAACCAGCCCAGATCGCCTCCTCTGGCCTTGGAGCCAGTGTCCAGGGATTTTTCCATGGCCAGCTGCTCGAAAGCACCAGGATCCTTCTTCAGCTTGGCGATGATGTCGTTGGCCTCGGCTTCCGTGGCCACCAGGATGTGACGTGCCTTGTATTCGGTCCCGCTGATCCCGGCCTTGATCCTGTCGTACTCGGCCTTCAGGTCGCCGTCGCTGACCTTGTGATTTTTGATGTAATCCTGCACATAGGCATTGGCCAGCACGGACTGCTTGAGCACGTCGAGTTGCTCCAGAACTTCAGGCGACTTGTCCAGCCCCTTCTTGACGGCTTCCTCGGCAACCAGCGTCTGCATGACCAGCTGCTCGGTGATGGCTTTCCTGGCTTCCGGGCTGTCGCCATGGCCGGCGGCGCCCTGCTTGACGATCATGTCAATGCGGCTCTTACTGATAGCCGTGCCATTTACAGTAGCGACGGTTTCATCTTTCGAAGCCGGCGCGGCAGTATTTTGTTTGGAATTGCATGCATTGAGGATCAGCAGGGAAGCTGCGCCAGCCAGCACGACTCGCGTTTTGATTGACAACATGGATGGTTCCTTAAAAAGTTGCGGAAATATGATGTGGAAGCCTGCCAGCCAGAGGCAGGCAAGGGCGATGTCCGGCAAGTGATAACGGAGTTTAAAGCAGTCCGCCGATGATCCCGCCGAGTTGCGGTCCGACAGCCTTGCTGACCAGTCCCTGCGTCGCCGAGTTCGTCCCCGATTTGGACAGGGCGCTGTTGAATGCTTCGGTCAGCGCGCTGGTTTGCGAGGCATCCAGCTTCTTCGCGCCATCGGCGACCTGCTGCGAGTTGAGCGGGGCCTTGCAGTCACCGCCCAGAATCGCGCAAATTTGCTCCGTCACCTTCGGCGCCAGCGTCTTGACATCGGTATTGCCGAGCAGCGGCTTCAGGCGGCTATCGCTTGCTGCCGTCACCAGCATGTCGTTTGAAATCTGCGCCACGGCTTTGTCGCCGCCGACCATGCTGTAGAGGCTTTTCAAGGAGCTAAGGTCGTAAGCGCTGGATTGCGCACTGAACAACGATGCAAAAAAAAGTAGTGCGAGAGAACGAATAGTGGCGAAGTTGGGAAGGGTATTGGTCTCTCTCAGAGGATTGTGGTTGAAGGGGCTTTTCCGGACACTAGTTTAACACGATGAACTCGCCGAGGAATGCGGGGCCGCTATTTCCCAAGCATGGCCCGGATGCTTGCCATTGCCGCACGTCCGTTTTCCTTCGCGGCAGCGGGGTCAGCGCCCGGTTGGCCAGAATGGCGCACGTCATCGGCGGGCAGCTCGGCGATGAAGCGGCTTGGTTCGCAGGCTGTGGTTTCGCCAGCGCGCCTGCGCTTGCGGCACCAGGAGATGTGCAGCGAGCGTTCGGCGCGGGTGATGCCGACATACATCAGGCGGCGCTCTTCCTCGATCTTGCCGTTGTCCACCGATTCCCGGTGCGGCAGGATGCCTTCTTCCACGCCGATCAGGAACACGTGGCCGAATTCCAGCCCCTTGGCGGCGTGCAGGGTGGAGAGCTTGACCGCGTCGACTTCCTCCTCGCGGCCCTCCAGCATGCTCATCAGGGCGACGGTCTGGGTGAGTTGCAGCAAGGTGGATTCGTCGGCCTCGCTTTTCCTGGTCAGCCAGCCGATGAAGTCCATGACGTTGTTCCACTTGCTCTCGGCGGCGCGCGGCTCCTCGCTGTCATAGAGGAACATCTCGTACTGGATGGCGGCCAGCAGGTCGTTCAGCACTTCGCCCGCCGGGTCCTTCACCGCGCGTTCCTGCATGCGCTGGATGAAGCGGCAGAAGGTGAGCAGGTCGTCCAGTTGCTTGTGGCCGATGTGCTGCTGGAAATCGCCTTCGAAGGCGGCCTCGAACAGCGAAATGTGCTTGCCGGCGGCGTATTCGCCCAAGCGTTCCAGTGTGGTGTTGCCGATGCCTTTCTTCGGCGTCGTCGCTGCGCGGATAAAGGCCGGGTCATCGTCCTCGTTGGCGATCAACCGCAGATAGCTCACCAGATCCTTGATTTCGGCCTTGTCGAAGAACGACTGTCCGCCAGACACGGTATAAGGTACCTTGTGTTCGCGCAGTTTTTCTTCCAGCAACCGCGACTGGTGGTTGCCGCGGTAGAGGATGGCGTAATCGGCGAACTTGCTGCGGTGCTCGAACTTGTAGGCCAGCAGCTTCATCACCACGGTATCGGCCTCGTGCTCCTCGTCGCGCATGGCGCTGATCTGGATCGGGTCGCCGGTGCCGTGCTCGCTCCACAATTTTTTGTCGAACAGCTTGGGGTTGTTGGCAATCACCTGGTTGGCGGCGCGCAGGATGCGTACCGTCGAACGGTAGTTCTGCTCCAGCTTGATGACCTTGAGCCTGGGGAAATCCTCGGTCAGTTGGCGCAGGTTTTCCACGTCGGCCCCGCGCCAGCCATAGATGGCCTGGTCGTCGTCGCCGACCGCAGTGAATTGCGCGCGGACGCCGGTCAGCAGTTTGAGCAGCTTATATTGGCAGGCGTTGGTGTCCTGGTATTCGTCGATCAGCAGGTACTTGAGTTTGCGCTGCCATTTTTCCAGCGCCTGCGGATGCTGCTGGAACAGTTCTACCGGCAGCCGGATCAGGTCGTCGAAGTCCACCGCCTGGTAGGCTTTCAGCGTCTGCTGGTAGAGCTGGTAGACGCGAGCGGCGACATGGGCGACTTCCTCTTCAGCCTGCGCCTTGGCCTGGTCGGGGGTGAGGAAGGCGTTCTTCCAGCCGGAAATCTGCCACTGGGTGCGCCTTAATAATTGCTTGTCGGTGGTCGCCAGCACGTCGGCCAGGATCTTGAAGCTGTCGGAGGAATCGAGGATGGAAAACTGCGGCTTGTAGCCCAGCAGTTGCGCCTCCTGGCGCAGCATCTGCAAGCCCAGCGAGTGGAAGGTGGTGACCGTCAGTCCCTTGCTCGGCTTGCCTTGCAGCAAGGCCCCCACGCGCTCCTGCATTTCGCGCGCTGCCTTGTTGGTAAAGGTGATGGCGGCGATCTCGCGTGGCGCGTAGCCGCAACTGTCGATCAAATGCACGATCTTGTGGGTGATGACGCGCGTCTTGCCGCTGCCGGCGCCGGCCAGCACCAGCAAGGGGCCGTCCAGGTATTTGACTGCTTCGCGCTGCGGGGGATTGAGCTTGCTTAACACCAGGTGAATGAGGGCTGAAACCGAAAGGTCGCCAGTTTACCGGACATTGCCGATGCAAGGCAGATTCCCGCCATGCCGGCCAAAATTTTTCTCTGCATATCAACTGCCGGAATCAGTTTGTCCTACAATTTGGTTTCCTGTTCGAGGCGACCAAGGAGGGGCCATGGCAACGTTGAAGGAAGGCGATTCCGGCAAGAAAGTCATCAAGCTGCAAAAGCGTCTGCAGGCGCTCGGCTTCAGCCCGGGCAATATCGACGGCGAGTTCGGCCCTGCCACTAGGGCGGCGGTCATTGCCTTTCAGAAGAGCGAAGGCTTGCTGGCCGACGGCATCGCCGGGCCGCGTACCCAAACCGCCTTGGGCATGGCCGATGACGATACGCTGCCCTCGGCGATCCATGAGGTCACGGTCAGCCTGGTGTCGTGCATGTTCCCGCTGACGCCGGTCGGCAACATCAAGCAGCATCTGCCGCCGGTGCTGGATGCGCTGCTGGAGGCTACCCTGGCCGAAAAACCCATGGTGCTGATGGCGCTGG
Source organism: Methylophilaceae bacterium (assembly GCA_035429685.1). Taxonomy (GTDB): domain Bacteria; phylum Pseudomonadota; class Gammaproteobacteria; order Burkholderiales; family Methylophilaceae; genus DAOMFG01. Next base: position 8,122 of record DAOMFG010000038.1, read on the forward strand.
CGACGATACGTGCTGAAACCGAGGGCTTCGAGCCGATCAGCGAAGGGCGCTCCAAGTACAACACCTCGCCCAACGGCTATCCTTTCGACCTCTACGATAACCGGCGCGACCTCGGCAACCAGGGCAGCGGGGACGGCGAGAAATTCAGGGGCCGCGGCTTCATTCAGTTGACCGGGCGTGCCAATTACCAGACGTACGGTGCCGCCATCGGCTTGGGCAAGCAGCTGGTGAACAAGCCGGAACTGGCCAATGACCCGGTGATCGCGTCGCGCCTGCTGGCGAGCTTTCTCAAGGCCAAGGAGCGTGAGATCAAGGAGGTGCTGCTGGAAAACGACCTCAGGCAGGCGCGCAAGCTGGTCAACGGCGGCAGCCACGGTCTGGACCGCTTCAGCGAAGCCTACCGCATTGGCGAGCAGTTGCTGGCCTGAGTCCGAGAGCCCTGCATGACGCGCCGCACCGTCCTGTATGACGCGCATCTGCAAGCGGGTGCGCGCATGGTCGATTTCGGCGGCTGGGAGATGCCGCTGCACTACGGTTCGCAAATCGAGGAGCACCATGCGGTGCGGCGTGACTGCGGCATGTTCGACGTGTCGCACATGTGCGCCGTGGACATCATCGGGCCGGGGGCCAGGCCTTTCTTGCAGCGCCTGCTGGCCAACGACGTGGCCCGGCTCGCGCAGCCCGGGAAGGCGCTTTACAGCGCCATGCTCAATCCGTCCGGCGGCGTGATCGATGACCTCATCGTGTATTTTTTCGACAGCGCGCACTACCGAATCGTCGTCAACGCCGCCGCCGCGGACAAGGATCTCGCCTGGATGGCTGCACGCCTGGCGGAGTGGGGGATGGACATGACGATCACCCCACGCCGCGAGCTGGGCATGATCGCGGTGCAGGGCCCCAGCGCGCGTGAACGGGCGTGGCAGGCGTTGCCGCAATGCCGCGCAGCCAGTGCTGAGTTGCAGCCGTTCTTTGCCGTGCCGGTAGACGATTTGTTGGTCGCGCGCACCGGCTACACCGGCGAGGACGGTTTCGAAATCACCTTGCCGACGCAGTACGCACCGGCCCTGTGGCAGGCGCTGCTGGAAGCCGGGGTGCGGCCATGCGGCCTGGGCGCGCGCGACACCCTGCGCCTGGAGGCCGGCATGAACCTGTACGGCCAGGACATGGACGAATCGGTGTCGCCGCTGGATGCGGGCATGGGCTGGAGCGTGAACCTGGACGGTACGCGCGATTTCGTCGGCAAGACAGCCCTGATCGAGAATGGTCAGCACAGCCGCCTGCTGGGATTGGTGCTGCTGGAGCGTGGCGTGCTGCGCACGCAGCAGAACGTCATCACGGCGCATGGAGCAGGTATCATTACCAGCGGCACGTTTTCGCCGAGCCTGCAGCAGGCGATTGCCCTGGCGCGCCTGCCCATGGCCGTCGCGACCGGCGAGACGGTGGAAGTGGAAATCCGCGACCGGCGGCACGCCGCCAGGGTGGTCAGACCACCCTTCGTCCGGCATGGAAAAATTCTGGTTTAACGATCGATCTGGAGATTTTTATGAGCATTCCCGCAACCCTGAAATACACCCCTAGCCACGAGTGGGTGCGCCTTGAGGCCGACGGCAGCATTACCGTGGGCATTACCGACCACGCGCAGGCGTTGCTGGGCGACATGGTGTTCATCGAACTGCCAACCGTGGGGAAAAGCGCTGCCGCGGAGGAGCAGGTGGCGGTGGTGGAGTCGGTCAAGGCGGCATCGGATATTTACGCCCCGGTGGCCGGCGTGGTGACCGAGGCCAACCAGAACCTGGCCGATGCGCCGGAGCGCGTAAACGAGGACGCCTACGCTGCCTGGCTGTTCAAGATGCAGCCGGCCAGCGTGGCCGATGTCGACGGCCTGCTGGACGCCGCCGGCTATGCCAGCGAGATCGGCGCCTAGTCGAAATTCATGTCCAGCGCGCCGTCCCTGTCAGCGCTCGAACAGCACGACGCCTTCCTCGTGCGCCATTTGGGTTCCGGTGAGGCCGACATCGCGGCCATACTGCGGGCGGTCGGCGCGTCCGGCCTGGACGAACTGATCGCGCAGACCATCCCGGCCGATATCCGTCTCACCACCCCTCCTGACCTGCCGCCGCCGCGCAGCGAACACGAGGCGCTGGCCGCGATCAAGCGCATGGCCGGCAACAACCGCGTCATGCGCTCACTGATCGGTATGGGTTACGCCGATACCATCACCCCTGCCGTCATCGCCCGCAGCCTGCTGCAGAACCCCGGCTGGTACACCGCCTATACGCCCTACCAGGCCGAGATCGCGCAAGGGCGGCTGGAGGCGCTCATCAACTACCAGCAGATGGTGATCGATCTCACCGGCCTGCCGCTGGCCAACGCCTCGCTGCTGGACGAGGCCACCGCCGCCGCC
>DAOMFG010000039.1:0-10428 GCA_035429685.1 Methylophilaceae bacterium
AGATTGAAGCGGCGGGCAAGAAAGCCATCCAGGGCATCGCTGATGCTGGCAACGAGGAATACTGCCAGTGCTGCCGCGTAGGCGCCGTCCAGCAACAGCCAGACGAACAGCGGCACCAGTGCGAAGCGCAGCAGGGTGACGGCGAGGGCGGCGTTGAAGTTGATGACGGCTATTTTCTAAAGTGTGTAGGGTAGAGCCAGTAATTCCAGAACCGGGCCATCCTTGCCGCCCAGCCGGATTTCCCCGGCCTCCACGTTCTCCAGACGGATCTCTGCCAGCAGGTCGTAGCTACCGGCCGGGGACGGCGCGGCGCCGATCACCAGGCCGACTGGCTCGGCGCTGTCGGTACCGTAGACCTTCTCACCGGGTTGCGGCGCTTCCCCAACTTCAACATGCGCCAGGTGGGTGCGGCGCTTGACCTTGCCCAGGTAGTGGGTGCGGGCGACGATTTCCTGTCCGGTGTAGCAGCCTTTCTTGAAGTTGATGCCGTCCAGCAGGTCGAGGTTGAGCATCTGCGGAACGAATTCTTCCTGTGTGGCTGGCGTGACTTGGGGAATGCCGGCGCGGATGTCCAACCAGTCCCAACAGGGCTTGCCCACCGTGGTGCAGCTTTTCTCCAGCGCGGACCAGATTTCCGGTGCCTGCTGTGGGGTGGTGAATAGCTCGTAGCGCGGGGCAGGGCCGGGCAGGCGGACGAGGTTGGCGGTTTCCAGGTTGAGCAGCTGGTGCGGGGCGTGCGGGACGCTGCCGAAAAGCGCTTGCAGTGCGGCCGTTGTGTTGCTGCCAGCCACGCCGATGCGGATAATGCTGTCGGATACGTCGTCTATAGTGACCTTGGAACGCAGCAGGTACATCCTGAGGCGCTTCAGCATAGGCGCGTTAAGTGTACCGTCGAGTTGCAGATGCAGGTGGTCGTGATGGGCGAACGCCAGGAAAACCGCCAGCAGTCGGCCCTTGGCCGTGCAGTACCCGGCGTACTGGCTGTTGCTGCCGTCGAGCAGCTTGACGTCGTTGGTCAGCTGGCCTTGCAGGAAGCTGACGGCGTCCTCGCCGCCGACTTGCAGCAGGCCGAGGTGGGAAAGATCGGTCAGGATGTTGCCGTCAGCCGCCGCCTGCAATTCGGCGGCTGGCTGGCCGAAGTTGGAAACGGCGCCATCGTTGGTACTGGCGCCGCGCGCATCGAGAAACTGTTGCCAATCGGAATGCATACTATTGCCTGGAGCGAATGAGGATGGGCCATTATAGCTTGAAGCCGAGCCACGTTGGCCTGCGCCCTTCACGGCTGCTGGCGGGATTGCTGGGTGGGGTTTCCCTGGGCGCCTGTCTTGTGCTGGTGGCCATGCCATTGCCGCCCTGGCTGGTGCTGGCGTTTTGCCTGGCGAACGTAGGGGCCACTCTGCATGCCATGGCGCGCGATGCGCTGCTCTGGCTGCCGACCACCATCGTCGCGCTGGAAGTGACGGCGAAAAGCGAATTGCGCTGCATGACGCGTGCCGGTGAATGGCACATGGCAACCGTGCTGGGCAGCAGTACGGTAATGCCGTGGCTGACGGTACTTAATTTAAAGGTACCAGGCCACCGTTTTGCGCGCCATGTGGTGCTGACTCCGGACCGGGTGGACGCCGACGAATTTCGCCGGCTGCGGGCGTGGCTGAAATGGGCGCGCCCGCAGCTTGATCGCTAGTTACGGTGCTGTTTTTCTTTTTCCGTACTGCAGGCGTTGCCAGGCCAGGCGTAGCAACTGCCATGGACGTGGCGGGAGATAAGCCCCGATTACCAGCAGGGCAGCCAGCGTGGCCAGCAGCCAGGCGATCGGCCACGGTGCACGGTCGTGGTGGGCGGGCTGTTGCGCCCGCATGGCGGCGATCACCTTGGGGGTGCTGTCGCTGCGCACATAGCTGGCATTGATTTCTCTGGCCAGTCCCATCAGGTATTTCTCGTCCAGCACCGACAGATAACGCTCGTAGTCCGCCGTGGCCACGCCATCCTCGCGCTTGAGACGGGTTTCATCCGATACCTGGGCGATGCCGGGCTCGAGCTGGTAGGTATTTTCCGACCAGAAGCCGATTACCTTGTTGTTTTCATCCATTTTCGGGATGGGAGTGGGCTTGTCGCTGCCGATGCCGACCAGCAGCCAGCCCTTGCCTCCCTGCCAGTTGGACAGATCGGCCCGGTTGAACGCATGCAACCGCGGCGCTTCCTCGCCGTCGGTAAAAAACACCACCTGCGCCGGTTCCGGCAAAGCCTTCAATGCGGCAGAGGCGGACAGCATGCCGAAGCCGAGGCGGCTGTTGCCGTGCCAGGCCTGGCGCCATTCGATGTGCTCCACTGTATTCTGAAGGGCATCGAAATTGGCGCAGACCTCGACCGGGTGGAACAGGGTCGATACGATTACTCCGGCAAAAAAGGCTACGCCGACGCGGGTGCCACAGGGCATGGAGGAAATCGTGTCGTGCAGCATGCGACGGGTATAGGCGATGCGGCTGGCCTTCCTGCCTTCCAGTGACATGTCCTCGGTGTTCATGCTCTGGGTAATATCCACTACCAGAAGATAGGTGTAGATCTCGGTGGTCGCCGTATCATTAAAAAAAAACAGGGCGAGCAGCAGCAGCGCCAGTGCGGCCGACAGCAAGGCGGTGTCGCGCCGCTGGCGCAAGGCGCCAAAAAACTCAGGCATGGCGCGGCTTGCGGACGGAGCGCGAATGATGGATCACGCGACCCAGTAGCCGGCGCAGCAGTGCCAGCGGGTGGTGGGTGAGGTATGCCGCCAGTAACAGCAGTCCAGCCAGCGCTGCCAGCGACCGGTTGAGTTCCAGTGGCGCGAAGTCGTGGCGTGCCGGTTTGCGGCTGGCAACGGCGTTCTGCACGGCAGCAAGGCTGTCGCCGCGGACATAGTCGCTACCGATTTCCGCGGAATATTTCTTCAGGTAGGCCTCGTCCAGATGCGAGAACTGGCGGGAACTCTCCGACATGGCGACTTCGCTGTCGCGTGCGCCGAAGTTTTCCTGGGAAATCTGCGCCACGCCTGGCTGCATCTGGAAGCTTTCCGCCGACCAGTAGCCGAGCAGCTTGTTGTTCTCGTCGTACTTGGGGATGGGGGCGCCTTTCTCGGTGCCGATGCCGACAACCAGCCAGCCCTTGCCACCCTGGAAGCCTGTCAGGTCGAGGGTGTTGTAGGCATGCAGCCGCGGCGCCTCCTCGCCATCGGTAAGGAATACCACCTGCGCCGTTTCACCCAGGGTGCGGGTGAGGTGGGCGATGGCCTGGGCGCCCTGTCTCAGGCGTGAGTTGCCCGACCACGCCATGCGCCATTCCATGTGTTCGATGTTGCCCTGGATGGCGTCGAAGTTCCGGCACACCTCGATCGGGCTGTATTGCAGCGCCACGCTGGCACCGGCAAAAAATGCCAGGCTGACGCGCGTACCGCAGGGCAGGCTGGCGACCAGGTCATGCAGGAGGCGGCGGGTATAGGCGATGCGGCTGGCCGGCTTGCCATCCACCGACATGTCGGCGGTGTTCATGCTTTGCGTGATGTCCACCACCAGCAAATAGCTGTAAATGTCGCGCTGCACCTGCACCGTTGGCCGCAGTAAGGCGAGCAGCAGCAGCGCCAGCGCCGCCGACAGCAGGGCGAAGTCGCGGTGGTGCTTGAGGTAGGTGGAGATGGTGCGCAGTTTGTTCAATGTAGACCCTTGAAGGCAGACCGTCGGGGGGCTGCTCTAGGGCATTCCCACCGGGATATTGCCCATGATCAGCCCCGGCGAATCGCTTTCGCCGACGCCGGGCACGGGATCCTCCGGCAACATGCCGAGGACGCGGTCCAGGTTGTGCCGCACATCCCAGTGCGCGTTGTCCAGTCGCAGCGACTGCATGTAGGCATTCTTGGCCTGGGTCACCAGATAAACCGCCTCGTCGCGCACGGTGAGATCGCGCCCGTTGATAGCCAGTCCGCGCAGGAAAAAGATGTTGCCAAGGTTGTACTGGACTGCCGAACGCTGGCTGGGTGTGCCGCTTTCCGCCAGCTGCAGGAACAACAGGGTGGCATCCTGATAGCGGCCACCCTTGGCCAGCCAGTAGGCGGCGGAAAACTTGGCCTGAAACGACTGGCTATCCGTGACCGGCGTCTTGCCGGCGGAAACGGCGCGATTGAAATTCTCGATCTGGCGGATGCGGTTGGCCTGCCAGGCGACGCCGGCAGCCGCCGCCACGGTAGTTGCGAGCAGGAAGGCGGTCAGTTTTTTTGCGCTCAATGCCATGTTTTCACCTCTACGAATTTCATCGCCAGCAGCAGGGCGATCATCAATGCCGCCAGCGCAAAGCAGTGCGTGGTGTAGTCGCGCCCCGGGATCTGTTCCAGGTAGCGGATCGGCTTCTTTTCCTTGCGGTTGATGTCCTCGATAGCCAGCGCCAGCGATTGCGGGTCCTCGGCTTCATACGGCTGATAGCCGGAGCGCAGCGTCTTGAAGTACTGGTGCAGTTCGATCGAGGGTGGCAGCGGCTGGTCCTCTGCCGGCTTGTAGTCTTCGTCGAAAATGCTGATCGCGCCAGGCTGGCGCAGCACGATCCAGTACAGGGTGATGTGCATGCGGTCCAGCCAGTCCTTGATTTTCTGCTGCACATTGGCGCCGATACGGCCGCCGCCATCGGACAGCAGCACGATGGCGCGCGAGCCGGAGTCCGGCGTCTTGTCGAACATCCCTAGCGCGCTGGTGAGGCCGCTGCCGATGTTGGTCTGGAACAGCCCCGGCCCGCCGGCGGCATCGATGGCGGCCAGGATCGCCTCGCGGCTCTGGGTGAGTGGCATCACGTACATGGCGGAATTGCTGAAAGTGACCATGCCGAACATGTCGTTCTTGCGCTGGTTGACGAAATCGGTAATCAGCCGCCGCGCCGCTGCCGACTTGGATTCCCCGGCGCGCCCGCTGTTCACCATGGAACCGGAGAACGGGTCGTCCATGCTGGCGCTGCGGTCGATGGCCATCACGATCTGTGCGCCTTCGCCGACCCGCTCCACCTGCTGCGCCCGGGTATGCGGCCCGGCGAGACCAAGGATGATGAACAGCAGCGCCAGCGTGGCCAGAATCTTGAGCAGCAGTCCGACCAGGTCGGAAAACCGGTCCCTGGGCAGCAACGCCGTCCAGGAGTAGGTGCGGCTGTGGCTGCGCTCCAGCAGCAGCGGCAGGCCGGCCAGCGGCAGCAGGAGGAGTACCCAGTAGGTATTGAAAAGCATGGATGCTGCGCCTTACTTCAACCCGCGTTCGCAGTCGCGGCAGCGGCGGCAGAACTGGCGCAGCCAGGCTTGCGGGTCGGCGATGCCATGCGCCGCGCCGGGCTCGAAGAATACCGTGCGCGACAGGCTGAAGAAGCGCTCGATGTCAGCGCCGACCGGGGCGAATCCGGGCTTGAGCGCCAGGAACCCGGCCCGGTCGAACACGCTGCCACCGGCGCTGGCATTGAACGCCTGATGCAGTCGCGCCACGCTCTGTGCCAAGCCATCGGCCGTCTGCGGCAGCTTCTTCAGGTCGCGCAAGGCGCGCGCGAACGGCCCGCCCATGCGCGGCAGCCAGGTGGTGGAGCCCAGCACGTAGAGCAGGCCCAGCGCGGAAAGCGCCAGCACGCCGAGCAGAGCCCACAAAATCCGGTAGTCGCGGCGGCTGTCGAGCAGCAGCGGGCCGCGGAAGCCGCTCATGTCCTTTTCTACGACCACCTGGCCAAAGACCGCCAGCGGCGACATGCGGAAACTCCAGCTCGGGATGCGGAAGTCAAAACTCTCGCCCTTGCCGGCGAACTTGACGAATTCGGCGGGCAATGAAGCGGGCCGGGCGACCACGCCGCCTTTGAATAGCTGGTAGGTGAGGTGCAGGGTGTAGATATTCTTGTCGGGACGGATGCTTTTTTCCAGCGTAGCCTCTTCCAGTTCGATCCCGCTGCCCCGGCCTTTCCGTTTCTTGTCGTTGCCGGCGATAGGCAGGGAGGTTTCGATCAGTTGCAGGGTTCTCGGCGCCTCCAGAATGATTGTCCGGCTGATGGTGTCGCCCACGGTGTAGCCGACATCCCGGGTGGGCTCGATGGTGCGCACCTGGATGCGCGGGTCGTTTTCGATGATCTCGGCGTGGGCGCAGATCAGCCAAAGGCAGGAGAGGACGGTGAATATGAGCTTTATGGATTTCATCATTCAGGCAGCCACAAACTGGTAAAAGTATTCGGTCAGGTCATCCGCCTCGAAACCGTTTTCGATGAACATCGGCGGCATGTCCAGACTCATGAACAGTTTATCGAGTGCGCTGCGGCGATCGGCGAAGGATTGCAGGATGCGCTCGCGGAAATGCTTGCGCAGGAACAAGGTGCGGCGTGCGCCGGTTTCGCAATCGGTGACGCTGGCCACGCCGAATTCCGGCAGGCTGCGGTATTCTGCGGCATCCCACAGCACCAGCGGCACCACATGGTGGCGAATCAGCGTGCTCAAATTTTTCTCCAGTTCGTCCAGCGGCATATGGAAGTCGGACACCAGCAGCACCAGCGAGCGTTCGCGCGACAGGAAGCGGCTGACGTCCTGCAAGCCCTTAGCGCCGACGTGCCCCGGACGGTAGCCGGCCAGCCGCTCGGTCATTTCGAAGGCGCCGTGCACTCTGGTGGTGGAGGAAAACATCCAGTCCTCGCGCACTTCCTCATCGAAACCGATGAAGCCGAACGGGTCGTTGACGCGATATGCCGACCAGGCGGCGGAGGCGGCGATGTCGGCGGCGATCTCCAGCTTACGCATCTGGCCGGAGAAGCCCATGGAGCCGGAGAGATCGCATACCACATAGACCGGAATGGCGCTTTTCTGGTTGAAAATTCGCACCCATACCTGGTCGAACGGGTCGCGGATAGTCTGCCTGAGGTCGATGCGTCGCGGGTCGGGGTAGGCGATCAGCGGCGCGTGGCCGCGGAACTCCATGCCGAGGCCGCGCTGGGCGCTGGCATGCCGCCCAGGGTGGCGCCCGCGCGAGCGCCAGCCGATCTGGTAGGAAAACTCTTTGGCCCGATCAGGCGTCATGATTTTATCTCTCAGGGTGCAGCGATGGCGTGGACGATACCGTTCAGCAGTTCACGCGCGATTTCCGTACGCCGCATTTCGTAGATCGGGCTGAATACCAGCCGGTGCGCCACCGTCTCGTGGAACACGGCATGGATGTCTTCCGGCAGCACGGCGTCGCGCCCGTTAAGCCAGGCGTTGACCCGCGCCGCACGCAGCATCATCGACATGCCGCGCGGGCTGGCGCCGGCCAGCATCAGCCGGTTGAGGTCGACGCCTTCGATCCTGACGCCGTATCTGGCTGGCGACTTGGTCGCCAGCCAGAGTTCCAGCGCGTATTTGCGCAGCGTCGGGCTGGCCTGCACGTGATCCTGCAGTGCGACGGCGATATCGTTCAGCTTGTCGAAATGTAAAACATCCGCCTGGACGTTCTGCACCAGCTGGTCGGCATTGTGGTAGCGCGTGTCGAAAATCAGCGATTCCATGATGTCACGGTCGCTCGGCACCGCAATGGCGATTTCCATCATGAAGCGGTCGCGCGCGGCGGAGGGGATTTCGAAGGTTTCTTCCTTTTCCACCTGGTTGCGGTCGGCGAACACCAGCAGGTGCGGGAAGTGGTGCTCCTTGTTGAAGGCGGACAGGGTGCGTTCCGCCATCACGCGCAGCAGCAGCGAGTGCACCTGCGGCCGGGCGCGGTTGATTTCGTTGAAGAAGAACACCGCCAGGTTTTCGCCCTCGCGCAGCAGCGGGCCGGCATCCACGTGCGGGCGGCCATCCTCGCCCAGATAGGTGTGGTACACGAGGTCGTTGGGCATCAGGTCGATGGTGCCTTCCACCCGCTCGTAGCCGCCGCCGATGCCGCGTGTGAAGGCGCGCAGCAGGGTGGTCTTGCCCACCCCCACGTCGCCTTCCAGCAGCACGTGGCCGCGGGAGAAGATGGCGGTGGTGATGAGGCGCACCGGCCTTTCCTGCCCGACCACGACCTTGTTGATTTCGGATTCCAGTTGCAGCGCGTGTGCGCGCCAGTCGGCCAGTTGGCTAGCGGTTGCGGTTCCCATGATCTCCCTTTGTGACAAGTGCCTGTTGTTTGTCCTGCGGTGGTAGTGCCTGATGGCGAGCTTCGGGGAGTTTAAGGGAGCACCCGCCCCGAAACAACCCTTGTCGGCAGTATGGCATAAAACATACTAACTAGTAAGTATTATTTTGCCGATCCGATCAGCACTTTCGCCAGCGCCTTTGCATGCTCCGCCGCGCCCGAGCCGCGCTGCGTGCGTTCCGTGATGGCGGCGCCCTCGATCACCAACGACAATTGCAAGGCCAGGGTGTCGGCACCCTTGATTCCTGCTTCCTTCGCCAGCGTGGCCAGCGTGTTGCGCAACGTCTGGGCGAATTCCAGGGAGCTCTGGTGCACCGGGCTTTCGGACTGCGGAAACTCGACGCTAGCGTTGATGAAGGCGAAGCCCTTGAAATCCGGGTCGGCAATCCAGTCCAGCATGGCGTTGACCAGCGCGGTCAGCTTGGAAGCGGCGTCGCCCTGCTGGGCGGTCACCTCGGAAAGCTTCTTCCACAGGCGGTCGTCGTATTCGCGCAGGTATTCCAGTATTAGCTGCTTCTTGGATTTGAAATACTTGTACAGCGTCACCTGGGCGATATCGGCCTTGGCGACGATGGTATCCACGCTGGTGGCGTTGATGCCCTGGCTGGAAAACAGGTCCGAGGCGACGCCCAGGATGTATTCACGCATTTGTGTGGCCATGGTTTACCTCTTTACCCACGCGACGGTGGTATGCCCATTGGAAGGGGGGAAATAGCATTCGGTGGAGCGCGTCTGCCGGAACCACGCCAGGAAGGCCCGCATGTTCTCCCGGTCTGCGGCGGGGTTTTCCGGGGTGCGCAGGTTGATGGCGTTCATGTAGGCCGTCACCTGGCCTTGCGGCAGTGCCAGCAATTGCGGGGCCGGGCACCGGCCGTCCTCGATCTGGCGCTGCAGCAGCAGCACCTGTTCCATTTCGTCCGGGCTGACGCCTTCCGGCACGGCGGCGACTTCCGCCGGCGCGAGTGGCGCCGCCGTGGCGGCAACCGCGGGAGAGAACATCCTGCCGGCATGCGGGTACAGGCTGACGATGGCTACCAGGATGGAAGCCGCGGTCAGGCCGCCCATGGCGCGCATGCGCAGGCGTTGCCTTTTTTGGATATTGCAGGCGCTGGCGATGACTGCCCGCGCCGCGTTTTCCGCCTCCTCCAGCGCGCCGGCGCCGGGGTTGCGCAACTCCTCGGCGATGGCGCCTTGCAGCAGCAGCACCAGCTGGCTGGCCAGGATGGAAGGGTTCTGCACCTTGGCAGCCGTAGCGATTTCGGTGAGGTGCGTCTTCAGTCCGGCGCAGGAATGCAGGGCGGCCTTGTTGGCCGGGTAGGCCTTGGCGAAAAGCTCGCGGATGCCGGGCGCGGCGATCCAGGTCCTGGTGATGGCGTAGACGGCCAGCAGCCTTTCCGCAGGGGTTTTACCCCCGGCGGCGACCATCCGCAAAAACCACTGGCTATCGAGCAGTTCCAACTTGCGCCCCTGTAAACATACTAGTTAGTACATTGTTCCACAGCGCCGCCGAATTTGCCAGAAAATTTGCTTATAGCAAAGTAAGGGCTACGCGGCATTTGCTTGGGCACAAAAAGCTAATTGATGCTGACCCCTTACTGCTTACTGTTCGTGAAAGACGGTGGCGGAGACGCCGGTAAGGGGATCAGTGTATTGGGTGACAACATTCCATTTCGAGGCGAAGTCTCTGGCTTGGGTGGCGGACATGCCTTTACCATCACCCCTCAACGCTGCCTCATAAGCGGCGCGCGTCATTCCAAGTGCGAGGTTTGAATAAGCTGCCAGAGCAAGTTCTGCTTGCTCAAAATTGGTTATGATGTTGCTCATTTTTCATTTCCTTTCAGAAAGATAGAAGTTTCGAGCTTTCCTTCAGCATCAGCGATTGACGGACAATCAAACGATGTTCCATACCACGGACCTGGAAGATCCCCTCCACCGCGTCCGTACCTTATCGATTCCCCCAGAACCTTCCCGTCACTGCGCCGAACAATCCAGCCGCGACTCCGTAGCAATGCTGGATTGCCTTGTTGGTAATAGTGCTCTTCAGATTCGTAGTAATACTCGTCTGTTGGTTTAGCGTGATTTTTGTCAAGAATCCCTACATTTCCCCATTGGTCAAATTTTTCTGGCGGCAGCTTCACCGTCTCATATACCTTGATGCCGCCATCCCTGGCGCACATCTCCCGCACCTGCCGGTCGAGCAGCCACTTTTCCCCTTCTGCCAGCCACAGCAGACACAGCAAGATCATCGCACTTGCGGCCAAGACCAACCCTTTGTTAACAGGTGTGTTTGATTTGCGCAACATGCTGCGAGCCA
>DAOMFG010000040.1:0-10416 GCA_035429685.1 Methylophilaceae bacterium
CATAACGCCGTACCCTGTTCTGGTCAAGTCTGGCAAACTGGCTCGGAAGACCCCGGAACGATTTGAACATCAGGTTGATGAAGGGCAGCGTATGGCTGCCGCAATCCTGAATGGTCGAATGCAACTTGGGCGTGCTGAACAATAACAGCGTGCCGCGGCGCATGCCGAACCCGACGTAATCCCCGACCGAACCCATCACGCCGATGGTACCGGCCAACATGCGCGAGGCGCAATAGGCGCCGGCATTGCCTTCGATCAGCACGATGCCGCGCCGCATCTGGTCGCCGACGCGGTCCCCTGCGTTGCCGGTGATGATCACGAGGCCGCCTTTCATGCCCTTGCGGTCGCCGGGGATCGCGGCTGCGAGGAAGTCGCCCACATTGCCGTGAATGTGCAGCGTGCCACCCGCCATGCCGCTGGCGGCATAGGCGTCGGCGTTGCCGTGCAGAACGATCTCGCCCTTCTTCATCTGGAAGCCGAGGTAGGAACCGGCGCTGCCGTGGATCGTAATTCTGCCGCTCTTGATGCCGTGGCCGATATAGTCCAGCTTGCTGCTACTGTTGCGGATGACGATATTGGCAGCATCGGTGCCGGTGATGTCGAACACGGCATCGGCACGCAGTTTATGCTTGCCGCACTGCAATTCGATGGCAGCGATTTCGGCAACGGTCTTGCCAGCCAGGTTGTCCGGCGTCAGCGGCGAACAGTCCACGCGCTGCTGCGGTTGGGTTTTGAGGGTCAGGGCCAAGGCGCTCATGCCATGATCTCCCGTAGTTTGAAGTGGTATGGCCCCAGTTTGCCGCCATAATTGCCGGCGGATATGCGTTTGATGCCGTTGGCCGTCCCCAGTTCGCAGGCGGCGGCGATGCCGGCGCGCATGGCCAGGTTGATGTCGTCCGCGCTCAGGCCGTCGATGACGATTTCCATCACCGATTCGATCTCCGGCGACAAATCCGTTTTCGTAATACCCTTCAGCGTCGGGCAGAAGGCGTCGTTGGTGGAAGCGATCAGCGACTTGTATTTGGAGCCGACCTTGGAGCCGGAGCGCACCACGCCACCTGGGAATGGCATGATGACGTTGGGTACTTGCTTCATCGCTGCGATCGCCGCTTCGCAAGCCGCCAGCGCCTGCGGCTGCGACTCGGCGAGGATGAGGAAATTGCCGCCGCCCACCGCGCGCACCATGCCGGTAGTTTCTTCGCCAAGGAATTCGCCGTCCATTACTGGTACGCGCCAGTAGCGCTTGCCGCCGAACTGCTTGGAAATCTGAAAGCCGTCGCCAAAGAAGCGCAGGTTTTTGCACAAGGCGATGCGGGTGATCTCCGGGTAGTCCTCGTCGATGCCGGAGAACGCCGCCGTGGTGGGGCAGGTCAGCACGCATTGCCCCATGCGGGTCTCCAGCTGCTTCATCAGCACCGCGCTGCCCATCGCGAACATCAGGATGGAAACGCCGGGGCGGCCATCGGGGGTCTCGGAGGGGTCGAGTTCGCACTCGATGCCGGCTTCCACGCCGCAGGCGATGACGGAGGTGGCAAAGCCAGTCATGGCTGCAGCGGCAGTATTGGCCCACTTGTGATTCTGCGCAGTGATGATGACGCGCGTGCCGCGCATACCGAAGGCTTCGGCGAAAGTATCGTCGATGGTGACGCCATTAATGATCATGCCGTCTTCTCCCTGCGGCCCTGGCATGCGTGAATCTGCACCCGTCCGCGCCCGTCGTCGGCAATGTGCTGGTCAGTGACCTTGACGTGGTCGGCCTTGAGCGTGTGGTAGGTGTCGTAATACTTGTTGATTTCCTTTTCGATGGCGCGGTCGAATTCCGGGCGGACGGTATGCGTCGCGCCCCAGGTAACCTTGACCACGCTGCCGTCCTTGACCACCAGTTCGCCGTCCTTGAACACGTAATCCGGCTTGGCGAACATTTTTTCGCGGTCGGCATCGTCGGTGTACACGGTGATATCGGCGGCGGCGCCCACGCCCAGGTGGCCGCGGTCATGCAGGCCGACCAGCTTGGCGGCGCCGGCGCGGGTCATGATGGCGATTTCATACAGAGAGTATTCGCGGTCTATCGAGGCCAGCGTGCTCATCTTCTGCGCATCCGGGTTGATGGTGGCGAACACTTCATTGCGGAAGGTTTTGTTGGTCAGCAGCTTGATAAGGTGCGGGTAGCTGGTGAAGGGTGCGCCGTTTGGGTGGTCGGTGGTGAGGAAGATGCGCCACGGGTCGTCCACCAGCAGGAAGATTTCCAGGCCGATCGCCCACTGCAGCGCGTTGACGAAATTCTGGTCCTTGTACTTGAATGGCACCACGCCGCAGCCGGCGTCGCACTCGATGTCCATCACCACCCACTTGTGCGGGCTGCCGGCGGCATGGTTGCGGTACTGCGCCATGTTGTCGCCGGAGGCGGTGACGGTCTGGCCGAACAGGATCTGGCCGACGTCGACCGACACGTTCTTGCGCTTGTTGATGGCCTCGGCGATCTGTGCCGCGCCGGAAGAAAACTTGCGGTCGCCCTCGGTGCCGTAGCTGTGGAACTGGATGTGGGTGAGGTGGATGGGGTAGCCTTCCACGCCCGCCATGGTGTTGAGCGTGGTTTCGATATTGCCTGGCACGCCCAGGTTGTTGCCATGCACGTGCAGCGGGTGCGGCACGTTGAGTTCATGCACCGCGCGGGCCAACGTCTTCAGCACTTCGCGCGGGGTCACCTGGTAGTACGAATTCTGCTCGTCGAGGTCCAGCATGCGCTGGTTGAACTTGAAGGCGTTGATGCCGCCGGCGTTGACCACCTTGATGCCCATGGCCTGGCTGGCATGAATCGTCCATGCCACATAGTCGTTGATGGCGTTCTGGTCCTTCTTTGCGGCCAGCATGCGCAGCAACTGGTCGTCGCTGCCCAGCATGACGTAGCCGCCCTTGTCGATGATGGGCACGTCGCCCATTTCCAAATGGGCCTGCCTCGCATTCATCGGCAGCACGGCGGGCTCGAAGCCGGCGGTGTAGCCCATCTCGGCATAGCGGTAGCCGGTAGTCAGGGTGGAAGGCACGGCATGACCGCAGCCGGCACGGCAGATGGCGCTGTGCGGTACCGGATCCTGGCGGTGGTCTTCCGGCAGCAGGGTGCGGGCGATGTTGACCTTGCCGCCACCGATATGGGTGTGCATGTCGATGGCGCCTGCCATTACCACCTTGCCGGACAGGTGATATTCTTGGTCGACGCGTTCGCCATCGCGCGGACGCTCGACGATGCGGCCGTCACGCACGTAAATGTCGCGCACCTGGCCGTCGATGTTGTGCGCGGGGTCGTAAACTTTGCCGCCTGTGAGTTTGATCAGCATGTCAGAGCGCCTGTTCAATGGCCGTGAGCACTTCGCTCAGGCTTGGTAAAGCGCTATTGCGCAGTTGTTCCAGCGGCAGCGAGACCACGTTGTCGGTGCGGAACATGATGCCCTTGTGGTCGGCGCCGGGCATGCCTACCGGGATGAACACGTCCGGCTCCTGTGCGAATTGCATGTCGGCGTGGCCGAACACCACCGTCGGCAGGCCTGTCTTGGGCGGCGTGCGTTCCGGGTTGAAGGACGATACCCACAACAGCGCATCCGCTTCGCCGCTCGCCAGCAGGCGGTCGGTGGAAAAATGGTAAGGGTCGTGCTCCGGGTAGGTGCGTGCATAGGAAGTGCGCATCGGGTAGCCGGAAATCCAGGTACTGACCTGGTTCGCGTTCATGTCGCCCTCGATACCGCCCAGCGGCAGCCCATTGGAGCGGGTGGTCTTGTTCAGCTCCTTGACCAGTTCCGTGATGTTCTGCACCGTCAGCTCGGCATGGGGGAAATTGAGCGGGGCGGCGGCCCAGGCGACCACGCTGTATTTGGCGGCCTGGAGGCGCCCGGCCAGTTTTGCCAGGTCGGCAGCGGTAATCCCGGCCACATCGGCGGCGTGCAGCTTCTTGCCCAGCAGCAAGGCGCGTAGCGCGGCGATGACATCCGGCAACTGTTCCAGATCGCACGGCAGGTAGCCGGGTTGGCGGCCGTCGGGGGCGACGCCGGCTGCGGTGTCGATGTTGCGTCCGCCCAGATAGACCACTTCGCGCGTGGAAGTGTCCTGGCCGAACATGGATTCCTTGTTCCACACCTGCCGCTCGAAGAAGCGCGGGAACACGCTGACGATATCGGTGCCGACGATGACCAGCAGGTCGACGCGGTTGCGCACCTCGGCCAGCGTGGTGATCTGCCAGCCCGAATTCTGGATGACCTGGATGTTGCGCATGAAGCCGTTGGAGTTCATGTGGTCGATTACTGCGCCGGCCTTGTCGGCCAGGCTCATCACGGCGCGCACGCCCTGCACCTCGGTACCGAGGCCGGCGATCAGCGGCAGCCTGGCGTTGCCGAGGATGCCGGCAGCCCTGGCAATGGCGGCATCAAGATTGGCTGGCTTTCCGGCGATACGTGGAGAGGGGGTTTGCGGCGGGCGACCAAAGAAAGTGACGCTTTTCTGGCAGCCGTTCTTGCTGACCTTGAGGTTGCCCGCGGCATCGCGGTCGACTGCCAGGTCATCGCAAAGCAGGCCGCAAAACGGACAGGTCACCGATTCAACCGTGCCAGGCTGTGCAAAATTCTCCATCCCAATCTCGTTTCCAGTTTTAATTCAGGCGGATCATGCCAACGGTTGGGCATCGCCTGGTTTCGAAGGTTAATTTTACAGGGGATTAAGCACTCCTGCGAAGCCGGCGCGCGATAAATTTTGGGTGTATCACCGTCCCGAATGACATCCGATTTCGGGTAAAATGCCCGCCTCATGAATGGATTAACCATGCCGGGCTTGCCTAGCCTTGTCAAAGTCGCGACCACGGCGCGCCTGCACATGGGCTTTCTGGACCTGAACGGCGGTTTGGGGCGACGCTTCGGCAGCATCGGCCTGGCGCTGGACCAGCCTGCGACGAGCCTGAAAGCTTGGCGTGCCGACGGTTTCGCTGCCACGGGCCCGGGCGCGCAGCGCGCGCTCGCCTGTGCCAGGGATTTTGCCGAACGGGCGGGATTGTCCGGCGGTGCGCACCTGAAGCTGGAGGAAGCCATTCCCGAACATGCCGGATTAGGTTCCGGCACCCAGTTGGCGCTGGCGGTGGGCGTGGCGCTGGCACGCCTGTACGGCTTGCCGCTGTCGGCCCGGGAAATTGCTGCTGTGACGGCGCGCGGCGCGCGTTCCGGCATCGGTATCGGCGCCTTCGAGCAGGGTGGACTGCTTCTGGATGGCGGACGTGGCGCGCAGACCGTGGTGCCGCCGCTGGTGGCACGCATGGATTTTCCAGAAAGCTGGTGCGTGCTGCTGATCTTCGACCAGAGCGCGACAGGCGTGCATGGTGGTCACGAGATCGAGGCTTTCCGCACCTTGCCGGAGTTTCCCCCCGGGGTGTCTGCCGATTTGTGCCGCCGGGTATTGATGCAGGCGCTGCCGGCCGTGGTCGAGCAGAATTTGCCGGCGTTCGGCGAAGCGATCCACGAAATCCAGTGCCGCGTGGGCGACCATTTCGCCGCGGTGCAGGGCGGAGGGCGCTATACCAGCGCGGCCGTGAGCAGCGTGCTGCAATGGTTGCGGGAGCAAGGCGTGGTCTGCGTCGGCCAGAGTTCCTGGGGGCCGACGGGGTTCGCCGTACTGGAAAACGAAAGTGTGGCACTGGCTTTGCAAAAGAAGCTGGAAACCAGATACGCCGGACACGGGCAATTAAGCTTCATGCAGTGCCGGGCGCGCAATCAGGGCAGCGAAGTGCAGCAGTTTTACGAGGATGGCTCCGTGCATGCGGAGCATACAAATTCACATTGTTAAGGGTAACTCATGGAAAAGCCAACCATTCTTCATTTCATCACGCCGGCCAAGAACGTCAGCCCGTTCGACATCAACATGGCCACCGACGCTGGCTACAACACCATCGCCAGCTACACCAACGTGCTGCCGAACGAGGTGATGGGGCTGGTGCAGGACGCCATTTTTTCGCGCGGGCCGCGCGGGGTCAAACGCACCGGCATGCTGATCGGCGGGCGTGACATCGATGTGGCGATGGACATGCTGGACACCGCCAAGAAGTCCATGGTGCCGCCGTTCGAGATTTCCGTGTTCGCCGATCCTTCCGGCGCATTCACCACGGCCGCGGGCATGATGGCGGCGGTGGAACGTCAGCTCAAAAGCCGCTTCGGCGGCGACCTGTCCGGCCGTAAGGTCAGCATCTTCGGCGCCACCGGCCCGGTGGGCGGCTGTACCGCGGTGATCGCCGCCAAGTTCGGCGCCACGGTGGAACTGGTGGCGCACCGTTCGTTGGCTGACGTGCAAGTCAAGACCGAGGTCTACAACAAGCGCTACGGTACCAGTATCGGCTACACCGACGGCAGCAGCGACGAATTGAAGAAGAACATCCTGCACAGCACAGACGTGGCCCTGTGTGCCGCCGCTGCCGGCGTGCGCGTCATCACCCTGGCGCAGATGGCTGGTTCGCCGACGCTCAAGGTGGTGGCCGACGTCAACGCCGTGCCACCGACCGGCGCCGAGGGCGTGGACGTGATGGCCGACGGCGTCGCCATCCCCGGCACCAATGCGGTGGGCGTGGGCGCGCTGGCCATCGGCAATATCAAGTACCAGACCCAGCACAACCTGTTCAAGAAGATGCTGGAAACCGAGAAGCCGGTGTACCTCGATTTCCTGGCCGCATTCGAGTTGGCGCGCAATCTCTAAACCTCTTGTCATCGCCGCCGCCAGTGCCCGCCCGTTCGTCCGGGCGGCCGCTGCGGCCGGCTACCGGGTGGTTGCCGCGGATGCGTTCTGCGATGCGGATACCCGCCAGGCTGCCGCGCAAGTCGTTCAACTCGGCTACGCCCGGGGCGGATTCGACGCCGAAGACTTCGGGAAAAAACTGTTCCCGCTGCTTTCACAGTCTGGCGGTTTTGTTTACGGCAGCGGTTTTGAGACACGGCCGCAATTGCTGGAAGAGATCGCGCAACTTTGCCCGGTGCTGGGCAATACGGCGCAAACGGTCGGCATCACCAAGGATCCCGGCCGTTTCTTCCCGCTGCTATCCCTTCTGGGCCTCCCTTTCCCGGAAATTTCCCTGACCCTGCCGGCTGCGACTGAAGGCTGGCTGAGCAAGCGCATTGGCGGTTCCGGCGGCACGCATGTCATGCCTGCCATGCAAGCGGATGATTCAGGCGGCTACTATCAGCGCCTGGTGCCGGGCAAGCCTTGCTCCCTGTTGTTCCTGGCGGATGGCAAGCGGGCCAGGGCGGTAGGGTACAACGCGCAGCTGCTGGCACCAGCGCCGGGGATGCCCTATCGCTATGGCGGCGTGGTCAGCCAGGCCGAGCTGCCGGAGTCGGTGCGCAAGGGTTTGCTGCAAACGGCGCAGCAGTTGACGATGGAACTGGAACTACGCGGCCTCAACAGCCTGGATTGCATGGTGGATGGCGACGGATTCGTGGTGCTGGAAATCAATCCCCGCCTGAGTGCCAGCTTTGCCCTGTACGATGCCGAAAACCGCGGCGCTCGCTTGTTCGAAGCCCATTTGCGCGCCTGTGCCGGCCAGTTGCCGGCGGATTTTCCGGCGGAGCCGGCGCAGGCGCATTTGATATACTATGCGCCTTTCGATCTGGCGATCCCGGTCGCGCTGGCGTGGCCGCAATGGGTGGCCGACATACCGCCCGGTGTGACCCGGATCAAAGCCGGGGAGCCAGTCTGCACGGTGATGGCGGTGGCAGCCACTACGCACGAAGCCATGGCCTTGGCACGAACCCGCGTCGCCGAACTGACGCAACGAATCACCTAACCTATTGGATGTGAAAAAATGAGCGAAACCACCCTCGATACAAGCCACTGGCCCAGCGTGAACGCGCTGACGGCGCCACTGGTGGCGAACCTGCTGGCCAACGCCAAGTCCCTGCGCCTGGGCGTGGAGCAACATGCCAGCGGCGCGACGATCGTCGATGCCGGCATCAGGTCGCCGGGCGGTCTGGAAGCCGGACGCCTGATCACGGAAATCTGCATGGGTGGTTTGGGGCGAGTCTCGCTGCAATCCAACCCATCCTTCCCGCACTGGCCGTGGCAGTTGTCGGTGCATTCCACCAACCCGGTTCTGGCATGCCTGGGCAGCCAGTATGCCGGCTGGAGTCTGGCGCATGAAAAATTCTTCTCGCTCGGCTCCGGCCCCGGCCGCGCCATGGCGGGTCGCGAGGACCTATACAAGGGACTGAGTCACAAGGACCAGACGGATTCCGCCGTGCTGGTGCTGGAAAGCGACAAAGCGCCGCCGCAGGAAGTGATCGATAAGGTGGCGCGCGACACCGGCCTGTCCGCTGAAAGGCTGACTTTTATTCTGACCCCGACGCGCAGCTTGGCGGGATCAGTGCAGATCGTCGGCCGCGTGCTGGAGGTGGCGATGCACAAGATCCACACCCTGCATTTCCCGCTGGAACACGTGGTGGACGGCATGGCCAGCGCGCCGGTGCCGCCGCCGTCGCCGGATTTCCTCACCGGCATGGGACGCACCAACGACGCCATCCTGTTCGGCGGCCATGCCCACGTGTTCGTGCTGGGTGGCGACGAAGCCGCCGCCAAACTGGCGCAGGAGCTGCCGAGCAGTGCCTCGCGCGACTACGGCCGCCCGTTTGCGGAGGTGTTCAAGAGTGTCAACATGGACTTCTACAAGATCGATCCCATGCTGTTCAGCCCGGCGGCCGTGACTGTGACCGCGGTCGAATCCGGCAAGAGCTTTGTCGGCGGCAAGCTGGATGCGGCGTTGCTGGATCAGTCGTTCGGCTACGCTGGCTGATTTGCACCGCATCCCGGTCTTCACCGACGACCCCGGCTGGCACGGCAGGCGCCTGAAGGATGCGTTCGCCGCGCGCGGCCGGGAGGCCGTTTTCGTTTCCCTCAAGGATTGTCGGCTCGACCTGGCGCACGGCCGCTGCGCCGTGCAAATCCCCGGCTTCGAGGATGGCCTGCCGGATGGCGCTTTCGTGCGCGGGGTGCCGGGCGGCACGCTACAGCAGGTGATCGTCCGCCTGGACATCCTGCATGCGCTGAAACTGCTGGGGGTGAAGGTCTACAACGATGGCCGCGCGGTGGAGCGCACCGTGGACAAGGCCATGACCAGCTTGTTGCTGCATCTCGGCAATGTCCCGACCCCGCCGACCTGGGTGTGCGAATCGCGCCAGCAGGCGCACGCCATCATCCAGCGCGAAACCATGGCGGGACGTGCATTGGTGCTGAAGCCGCTGTTCGGCTCGCAAGGGCAGGGTGTGCGCCTGCTTGATCGGGACTCCCGCATCCCGGTGCCGATGGAGGAGCACGTCGACGGGCTCTACTACCTGCAAGGCTATGTGGACAGCGGGGAGGGCGCCTGGCACGATCATCGGGTGTTCGTCATCGACGGGCGGGTGGCAGGCGCGATGGTGCGCCACGGCAGCAGCTGGATCAATAACGTTGCCCAGGGCGGCCGCTGCGAATCGCTGCCGCCCGACGGCGAGATCGCTGAACTGGCGCTTGCGGCGTCAAAGGCGGTGGACATCGATTATTGCGGCGTGGATATCATCCGCGACCGTCAGGGGAAGCTGTTCGTGCTCGAGGTCAACAGCATCCCGGCCTGGAAAGGCCTGCAGGGTGTGGTCGGGATGGATATCGCCCAGGCGCTGGTGGACGATTTCCTGAGCAAGTTCTCAATACGCTCCGACGCGATGTCGGCTGTCTCGTGACTGAAAAAGCCGAACCCTCCCAACGTCTGGCGGCTGCCTTCAAGTCCGCCTGCCTGACGGAGCTGGAAACCCTCAAGCCCGGCAACGTGCACATCTTCGCCGACGGCCACGGCATGGTGGTGGACGATTTCGTGCGTAGCGCCGAGGCTGCCGCTGCGGTCATCGCCAGGCCGGAGTCGTCGGTCGGGCAGCGCATTCTGGATGCCGTCGACGCCACCTGGGACGAGGTGGGTTGCAACACCAACCTCGGCATTGTCCTGCTCTGCGCGCCGCTGATTCACGCTGCGCTGCATGGCGACAAGCCGACCCTGCGGGGACGACTGGAAGAGGTGTTGCGGGACTTGACCGTTTCCGATGCCGAACTGACCTATCGGGCAATCCAGCGTGCCTCCCCGGCCGGCCTGGGCGAAAGTGCGCGCCATGACGTGCATGAGGCGCCCAGCGTGACGCTGCTCGCAGCCATGCAGGAAGCCGAGCAGCGCGACCGCATTGCCTGGCAGTACGCCCACGGGTTTGCCGATGTGTTCGATCTCGGGGCAGCCCGCTATCGCGAGGCCGCCAATCGCTGGGGCTGGTCGGCATGGGCTGGCACAGCGGTATACCTCGGTTTTCTGGCTCCCTCCCCCGACAGCCACACCGCCCGCAAGCATGGCGAAGCGCTGGCACAGCAGGTGAGGAAAGAAGCAGCCGT
>DAOMFG010000041.1:0-10212 GCA_035429685.1 Methylophilaceae bacterium
TGCTGCCAGGGTTCGGTGCGCGAGGTGAGGATCGGCACCCACGAACGCGGGACGGAAGTCATCAACACCATGTACGGCAGGGATGGTCTGGAGCGCGCTTACAACTGGGAACGCCTGCCCGGCAGTTATCACGGCTCCGGCTGCACCCTGACCTCTGCCATCGCCGCCTGCATGGCGCACGGCCTGAGCCTTGAAGAGGCAGTGGGCGAGGCGCAGGAATATACCTGGCAAACCCTCAAGGCCGGCTTCCGCCCCGGCATGGGCCAATACATTCCGGACCGCCTGTTCTGGGCGCGTGAAGAAGAGGATGACGGCGAAAAGAATTAGCGGCCTCTACGCCGTCACGCCCGACCTTGCCGACACGCAACAACTGCTGGCGATGGTCGAAGCTACCCTGCAAGGCGGGGCCTCGCTGCTGCAATACCGCAACAAGTCAGCATCCCAGCCACTCAACCACGAACAGGCTGCCGCCATGCTTGCGCTATGCCGTCACTACAACGTGCCGCTGATCATTAACGACCATGCCGGACTATGCTGCGAACTGGATGCAGACGGCGTCCATCTGGGCGGCGAAGATGGCAATATTGCCGCCGCACGGGCATTGCTGGGCACGGATAAAATCATCGGCGCCTCCTGCTACAACGACCTCGATCTTGCAGTAGAAGCCAAGATGCAAGGCGCCGATTACGTTGCCTTCGGCGCATGCTTCAGTTCCGGCACCAAACCAGCTGCCGCGCGCGCACCACTGGAACTGTTCAGCCGGGCCAAACACACCGTCGGTCTGCCCACAGTCGCCATCGGTGGCATTGATGCCAGCAACCTGGCGCAGGCCATCTCCGCCGGTGCCGACAGTGTCGCGCTCATCTCCGCCATATTCGGCGGAACCGGCGATATTTGCTTGCGAACAGCCACACTCGCCCGGATGTTTCATCATGGTCGCGAATAATCGCGTGGCCGCTTTGGCGCTTGCGCTATAAGAGACAATCAATAACAATCCTCGCTTCATGTAACTCGACCTGATCCACCAAACCCGCATAGAAAGAATCATCCATGGCTAACGAGTTATTCAACGACGGGCGTCACGTTTGCGTCATGTTCAGTGATCTGGTAGACGATTCCAGCTCCCAGGCGGTGCAATCCAACCAGTTTCTAATCGTCACCGACGGCCATGGGGCGCTGATCGACCCCGGCGGCAACATGACCTACAACGCCCTGATGATGGCGATGGGCAAGTACTTTCATTTCCGCAAACTGGAATATATTTTCGCTTCGCACCAAGATCCGGATATCGTCGCCTCCATCAACAAATGGATCATAGGTACCGAATGCAAGGTACTCGCGCCCGCAGTCTGGGAGCGCTTTCTGCCGCACTTCTGTGGGGTCGGCAACACCGAGAATCGCATCATTCCGATCCCCGACGCCGGGATGAATGTAGCGCTCGGCAACACCATCATCAAGGCCATCCCGGCGCACTTCCTGCATTCGGAGGGCAATTTCCAGTTTTACGATACCACCAGCAAGATCCTGTTCTCCGGCGACCTCGGCGCCTCGCTGGTGCCGCATGACCTTGCGTGCGCCCCGGTCACCAATTTCAGCGCCCATTTGCCGGCCATGCTGCCTTTCCACCAGCGCTACATGACGGCCAACAAAATCTGCCGGCTGTGGGCGCAGATGGTGCGCTCCATGGACATCGAGTCCATTGTGCCGCAACACGGACGCCCTTTTATCGGCAGAGAAATGGTCAGCCAGTTCATCTCCTGGGTAGAAAATCTGCAATGTGGCGTCGACCTGTTTACGCAAGCCAATTACACCGTTCCTTGAAAGCAGCATTGATGGCAAGTCGCAACCAGCAACTATTCGAACAATCCCAGAAACTGATCCCTGGCGGCGTCAACTCTCCGGTGCGCGCCTTCCGCTCGGTGGGCGGTACCCCGGTTTTCTTCAAGCGCGGGCAAGGGGCCTACCTGTGGGACGAGGATGACAAGCAGTACATCGACTACGTCGGCTCCTGGGGGCCGATGATCCTCGGCCACGCACATCCCGCCGTAGTTGAAGCAGTATGCGAAGCGGCTGGCAACAGCCTTTCGTTCGGCGCGCCTACCGCGCGTGAACTGGAAATGGCGGAACTGCTGATTAAACTGGTCCCCAGCATGGAACAGGTACGGCTGGTCAGCTCCGGCACCGAGGCCACCATGAGCGCCATCCGCTTGGCGCGCGGCTTCACCGGCCGCAGCAAGATACTCAAGTTCGAAGGTTGCTATCACGGCCACGCCGACGCCCTGCTGGTCAAGGCCGGCTCCGGCGCACTCACCTTCGGCCAGCCGAGCTCCGCCGGCGTGCCGCCGGAGGTCGCGGCGCATACGCTGACCCTGTCCTACAACGACAGTGCCGCTGTGGAAGCCTTGTTCAGCCAAATCGGCAACGACATTGCCTGCGTCATCGTCGAGCCGGTAGCCGGCAACATGAATTTGATCGCCCCGGCGCCCGGCTTCCTGCTCACCTTGCGCGAACAATGCAGCAAACACGGCGCCGTGCTGATTTTCGACGAAGTCATGACCGGCTTCCGCGTCGCCCTCGGTGGCGCGCAGTCGTTGTACGGTATCACCCCCGACCTGACCACGCTGGGCAAGGTCATCGGCGGCGGCCTGCCGGTCGGCGCCTTCGGTGGTCGTGCCGACATCATGGCCTGCCTCGCCCCGGTCGGCCCGGTTTACCAGGCTGGAACGCTTTCCGGCAATCCCGTTGCCGTTGCCGCCGGCCTCACCACATTGCAGCTGACTCAGGAACCAGGCTTTTACGACAGACTGGCAGCCCGCACCCGCCAGTTCGTGGAAGGACTGGCCGGTATTGCACGCGAAAAAGGCATCGCCTTCAGCGCGCAAAGCGTAGGCGGCATGTTCGGCGTCTATTTCAGTGCATCTGCACCAACCAGCTACGCCAAAGTGATGCAAGGCGACAAGGATGCTTTCAACCGCTTCTTCCACGCCATGCTGGAGGAAGGCATCTATCTGGCGCCATCGGCGTTCGAGGCAGGCTTTGTTTCCGCGGCACACGGCGATTCCGAGATCGCCCGCACCCTAGACGCTGCAAGAAAAGCCTTTGGCGCCTGAACCTCCCGGCAGACTTCTTGCATCGTCTCACTACTCCCGGATCCGACGCTGACGGATTCGGGCATACCTTATACCTGGTGCGGTTGAACTAAGACTGCTTTACGGGTAGTATTTCGAGGTTTCACTATTAATTTTGCATTGCCCGACAGAAAACGGGCGCGTGGACGGCGAACACCCTCGGTTTGCCTTGCCGCGTAAGGCATGGACGAGGGATAGATAGAGGCAGGGCAATGCCAGCAAGACAGGGTTTATACGATCCGGCAAACGAAAAAGATGCTTGCGGGGTCGGTTTTGTAGCACACATCAAAGGGCGGAAGAGCCACGATATCGTCAGCAAGGGTCTGGAGATCCTGCGCAACCTGACCCATCGCGGCGCAACAGGTTACGACCCCAAGCTGGGTGACGGTGCCGGCATCCTGATTCAGCTCCCAGACGCTTTTCTGCGCAAGGAAGCGGCCAAACTGAACATTGCATTACCCGAAGTAGGCCAGTATGCCTGCGGCACGGTGTTCCTGCCGCAATCCGCCAACGGCCGCGTCGCCTGCGAATCCGCCATCGCGCGCATCATCCATGAAGAAGGCCAGAATTTCCTTGGCTGGCGCGACGTGCCACGCGACAACCGCAATATCGCGAACGCCGCCAGGGCGGTCGAACCCGTCATGCGCCAGGCATTCATCGGCAGCAACGCTGCCGACCAGAACGCCTTTGAGCGCAAGCTGTTTGTCATCCGCAAACGCATCGAGCACGCGGTGCGCGCGCTGAAACTGGAAGATGCCAGTCAGTTCTACATCCCGTCACTGTCCAGCCGCACCCTTGTCTACAAGGGCATGCTGCTGGCGGAAGAAGTCGGCACTTACTATCAGGATTTGCGTGACGAAAGCATGGTGTCCGCACTCGCATTGGTTCACCAGCGCTTCTCCACCAACACCTTCCCGGCCTGGGATCTGGCACACCCGTTCCGCATGATCGCCCACAACGGCGAAATCAACACCGTGCGCGGCAACGTCAACTGGATGGCGGCGCGCCACGAAGCGATGAAGTCGGCCGTGCTGGGCGAAGATCTGGACAAGCTGTGGCCGCTGATCGCAGAGGGCCAGTCCGACTCCGCCTGCTTCGACAATGCGCTGGAATTGCTGGTCGCCGGCGGCTATTCGCTGCCGCACGCGATGATGATGCTGATTCCGGAAGCCTGGGCCAGCAACCCGCTGATGGATGCGGAGCGCCGCGCCTTCTACGAATACCACGCCGCCCTGATGGAGCCATGGGACGGCCCCGCCGCCGTCGCTTTCACCGACGGCCGCATGATCGGCGCCACGCTGGACCGCAACGGCCTGCGCCCGGCGCGCTACCTGATTACCGACGACGATTACGTCATGATGGCATCCGAAATGGGCGTGCTAACCTTCCCCGAGGAGAAGATCATCAAGAAATGGCGGCTGCAGCCGGGCAGGATGTTCCTGATCGACTTGGAGCAGGGCCGCATCATTGACGACGAGGAAGTGAAGCGCGAACTCGCGCAGGCCAAGCCCTATCATCAATGGATCGAGCAATCGCGCTACTTCCTCGACGACCTGCCCAAGACCGAGTGCAAGCTGGACCTCAAGGCCGATTTGCTCGACGCGCAGCAGGCTTTCGGCTACAGCCAGGAAGATCTCAAGTTCATCCTGACGCCAATGGCGGCCAATGGCGAAGAAGCGACCGGTTCCATGGGCACCGACAGCGCTCTGCCAGTGTTGTCGGACAAATCCAAGACCCTGTACAGCTACTTCAAGCAGCTCTTCGCGCAGGTGACCAATCCACCGATCGACCCGATCCGCGAAGAGCTGGTGATGTCGCTGGTGACCTTCATCGGTCCTAAGCCCAATCTGCTGGGCGGCTTTGAATCAACCCCTGAAACCAGTCCGCCGTTGCGCCTGGAAGCCAGCCAGCCCGTGCTGACACCGGACGAACTGGCGCAGCTGCAGCACATCGACAGACTGACTCAAGGTCGCTTCCGTTCGCTGGTAGCCGACATCACCTATGCCGCCTCCGCCGGCACCAAGGGCATGGACGACGCCATCGAGGCGCTGTGCAAGGCGGCCGAGAAGTCGGTGCTCGACGGCTACAACGTATTGATCCTGTCCGACCGCAACGTGAACCGGGATCACATCGCCATTCCCGCACTGCTGGCGACCGCTGCCGTGCACCATCATCTGGTCAAGGCCGGCCTGCGCACCAGCACCGGACTCGTGGTCGATACCGGCTCCGCCCGCGAGGTGCACCACTTCGCCCTGCTGGCAGGCTATGGCGCTGAAGCCGTGTGCCCGTGGCTGGCTTTCGAAACCATTGCCAACCTGGGCTTGGCCGATGCCAAGGCCGCGCAGAAGAATTTCGTCAAAGCGATCGGCAAGGGTTTGTACAAGGTCATGTCCAAGATGGGCATTTCCACCTACCAGTCCTACTGCGGCGCGCAGATTTTCGATGCCGTGGGCTTGAATTCGGCTTTTGTAGAGAAGTATTTCCCGGGCACCTCCAGCAATGTGGAAGGCATCGGGCTGGCGCAGGTCGCCGAGGAGTCGCTGCGACAGCACCAAGCCGCGTTCGGCGATGACCCGGTGCTGGCCAACGCGCTGGATGCGGGCGGTGAATATGCGTTCCGGATCCGTGGCGAAGAACACCTGTGGACACCGGATTCCATCGCCAAGCTACAGAATGCCACGCGCACCGGCAAGTACGAAACCTACAAGGAATACGCCAAACTCATCAACGATCAGAGCAAGCGCCATCTGACGCTGCGCGGCCTGTTCGAGATCAAGCCGGCCGGCGCCCCGGTGCCGCTGGACGAGGTGGAGTCAGCCAAGGACATCGTCAAGCGCTTCGCCACCGGCGCCATGTCGCTCGGGTCGATCTCGACCGAAGCGCACACCACACTGGCGATTGCCATGAACCGCATTGGCGGCAAGTCCAATACCGGCGAAGGTGGGGAAGACCCGGTGAGATTCATGCCGGTGGCCAAAGATACGACGCTGTCGGAATTGATCGGCAAGAGCCGGGTGGAAGCCGACATCCACCTCAAGGCCGGCGATTCCATGCGTTCCAAGATCAAACAGGTGGCCTCGGGCCGCTTCGGCGTGACGGCGGAATACCTGGCCAGTGCCGACCAGATCCAGATCAAGATGGCGCAAGGTGCCAAGCCGGGCGAAGGAGGTCAATTGCCAGGGGGCAAGGTGTCCGAATACATTGCCAAGCTGCGCTTCTCGGTGCCGGGCGTAGGTCTGATTTCGCCACCGCCGCACCACGACATTTATTCCATCGAAGACCTGGCACAGCTGATTCACGACCTGAAGAACGCCAATCCCAAGGCCTCGATCTCGGTCAAGCTGGTGTCGGAAACCGGTGTCGGCACCGTGGCCGCGGGCGTGGCCAAGGCCAAATCCGATCACATCGTGATCGCCGGCTTCGACGGGGGTACCGGCGCCTCGCCGATTTCCTCCATCAAGCATGCCGGCAGTCCGTGGGAAATCGGTCTGGCTGAAACGCAGCAGACATTGGTGCTGAACCAGCTGCGCGGCCGCGTGGCGGTACAGGTGGACGGGCAGATGAAGACTGGCCGTGATGTCGTTATCGGCGCCCTGCTGGGTGCGGATGAGTTCGGCTTCGCCACCGCGCCGCTGGTGGTCGAAGGCTGCATCATGATGCGCAAGTGCCACCTCAATACCTGTCCGGTGGGCGTTGCCACCCAGGATCCGGTGCTGCGCAAGAAATTCACCGGTCAGCCGGAGCACGTAGTGAACTACTTCTTCTTCGTCGCCGAGGAAGTGCGCGAAGCCATGGCGCAGATGGGCATCCGCAAGTTCAGCGACCTGATCGGCCGCGCCGACTTGCTGGACATGAGAGCCGGCATTGACCACTGGAAGGCCAGCGGCCTTGACTTCAGCAAGATCTTCTACCAGCCCAAGGTGGGCGGCAATGTCGCGCGCAGCCATTGCGAAGAGCAGGATCACGGCCTGGACAAGGCGCTCGACAACAAGCTGATCGCACAAGCCGGGGCGGCGCTGGAACGGGGCGAGAAAGTCGTGATCGAAACACCGATCACCAACACCAACCGCACCGCCGGCACCATGCTGTCCAGCGCCGTCGCCAACCGCTACGGCCAGGCCGGGCTTCCGGATAACACTATTACGGTCAAACTCAGCGGTACCGCTGGCCAGAGCTTCGCAGCGTTCCTGACCAAGGGCATCACCTTCGAACTGACCGGTGAAGGCAACGACTACGTCGGTAAGGGCCTGTGCGGCGGCCGCATCGTCATCAAGCCGCCCAAAGCGTTCCGCGGCATACCGCACGACAACATCATCGCCGGCAACACCGTGATGTATGGGGCTACCAGCGGCGAGAGCTACTTCAATGGCGTGGCCGGG
Organism: Methylophilaceae bacterium; assembly: GCA_035429685.1. GTDB lineage: Bacteria > Pseudomonadota > Gammaproteobacteria > Burkholderiales > Methylophilaceae > DAOMFG01. The sequence goes on from DAOMFG010000041.1 coordinate 7,508, forward strand.
GAGCGCTTCTGCGTGCGCAATTCCGGCGCCAGCGCGGTGGTGGAAGGCGTGGGCAACCACGGCTGCGAATACATGACCGGCGGTACCGTGGTCGTGCTGGGGCAGACCGGTCTCAACTTTGCGGCCGGCATGTCCGGTGGCGTGGCCTACGTGCTGGATGAAGACGGCCTGTTCGCCAAGCGCTGCAATCTCGGCATGGTGTCGCTGGAGAAGGTCGAGCACGTGGACAGCGTATCCGGGGATGCTGTACATCACTTGGATCAGCCCGACGAAATCACGCTGAAGACGCTGATCGAAAAGCACGCCGCTTACACCGGCAGCGCGCGCGCCATTACCATTCTGGCGAACTGGGATGAATACCGCGCCAGGTTCGTCAAGGTCATGCCAAACGAATACAAGCGCGCTCTGATCGAACTCTCCGAACAAAAACTGCTGGAGGCCGCATAAATGGGTAAGCCGACTGGATTTCTGGAATTCCAGCGCCTGGAAGAAGCGTATCTGCCGGTTCAGGACCGGGTGAAAAACTACAAGGAATTCGTCCTGCACCTGTCGGACGAGGACGCCAAGGTGCAGGGTGCCCGCTGCATGGACTGCGGCATCCCCTTCTGCATGAGCGGCTGCCCGGTCAACAACATCATCCCGGACTGGAACGATCTGGTCTACAAGCAGGACTGGAAGCGCGCCATCGAGGTGCTGCATTCCACCAACAACTTCCCCGACTTCACCGGCCGCATCTGTCCGGCACCGTGCGAGGCCGCCTGTACACTCAACATCAACGACGATGCGGTGGGCATCAAGTCCATCGAGCACGCCATCATCGACAAAGCCTGGGAAAACGGCTGGGTCAAGCCGCAAATTCCGGCTGCCAAGACCGGCAAGAAGGTCGCCGTGATCGGTTCCGGCCCGGCCGGCATGGCTGCCGCGCAGCAGCTGGCGCGTGCCGGTCATGACGTGGTGGTGCTGGAGAAGAATGATCGCATCGGCGGCCTGATGAGATACGGCATTCCCGACTTCAAGTTCGAAAAAAGCCACATAAACCACCGCATGGAGCAAATGCGGGCGGAAGGCGTGGAATTCCGCGTCAACCAGCACGTCGGCGATAACGTGCAGGCCGCCGACCTGCTCGGGGAATTCGATGCCGTGGTGCTGGCCGCCGGCGCCGAGCAACCGCGCGACCTGCCGATTCCCGGACGCGAGCTGGGCGGTATCCATTTCGCCATGGAGTTCCTCACCCAGCAGAACAGGGTCAACGCCGGCGACAGCATCCCCGGCCAGATCAAGGCTACCGGCAAGCATGTGGTGGTCATCGGCGGCGGCGATACCGGGTCCGACTGCGTGGGCACCTCCAACCGCCACGGCGCGGCTTCCGTCAGCCAGTTCGAAATCATGCCGCAGCCGCCAGAACAGGAAAACCGCGAACTGACCTGGCCCAACTGGCCGATCAAGCTCAGAACCTCCAGCTCCCACGAAGAAGGCTGCGAGCGCGACTGGGCTGTGGTGACCAAGCGCTTCGAAGGTGAAAATGGTCAGGTGAAGAAACTGATCGCCGCCCGCATCGAATGGAAGGACGGCAAGATGCAGGAAATCCCCGGCTCGGAATTCGAAATGCCGGCCGAGCGTGTGTTTCTCGCCATGGGCTTCGTCAGCCCGGTACAGAAACTGCTGGACGCCTTCGGCGTCGAAAGGGACGCACGTGGCAATGCCAGGGCCACCACCGACGGCGAAGGCTGCTACGCCACCAGCAAGGCCAAGGTATTCGCCGCCGGCGACGTGCGCCGTGGGCAATCATTAGTTGTCTGGGCCATCCGCGAAGGCCGCCAGTGCGCGCGCGAAGTCGATGCATTCCTCATGGGCAAGTCCGACCTGCCGCGTTAATTTTCTCAGAACAAGGCGGAACCGAATTGTCGCATTTGAAGAACGACACCTTCCTGCGCGCCCTGCTGCGCCAGCCCACCGACTACACTCCGGTGTGGATGATGCGCCAGGCCGGGCGTTACCTGCCGGAATACAACGCCACACGCAAACGCGCCGGCAGCTTCCTCGGACTGTGCAAGAATCCGGATTACGCGACCGAAGTCACGTTGCAACCGCTGGCGCGCTTTCCGCTGGATGCGGCCATTCTGTTCTCCGACATCCTTACCGTGCCCGATGCGATGGGCCTGGGCCTGTATTTCGCTGAAGGCGAAGGCCCGAAGTTCGAACGCCCGCTGCGCGAGGAATGGGAAATCCGCGATCTGGCTGTGACCGACCCGAGCGGCAACCTCAAGTACGTGATCGACGCCGTCAGCAGCATCCGCAAGGCACTGGATGGCTCGGTGCCGCTGATCGGCTTCTCCGGCAGCCCGTGGACGCTGGCGACCTACATGGTCGAAGGGCAGGGCGGGACGGATTTCCTCAATATCAAGAAAATGGCCTATGCCCGCCCGGACCTGCTGCACCATATTCTGGATGTGACGGCACGCTCCGTGATTGCCTATTTGAACGCCCAAATCGAAGCCGGCGCGCAGGCCGTGATGATTTTCGACTCCTGGGGCGGCGCGCTGTCGCACGCGGCCTACAAGGAATTCTCGCTGCGCTACATGCAGCAGATTGTCGATGGCCTGATCAAGGAACGCGAAGGCCGTCGCGTGCCCAGCATCGTCTTCACCAAGGGCGGCGGCTTGTGGCTGGAAGACCAGGCCGACATCGGCGCCGATTCGCTGGGG
>DAOMFG010000042.1:0-10047 GCA_035429685.1 Methylophilaceae bacterium
CAGGCCCAGCTTGTGGGTTTTGAGCAGGGCCAGGCGGAACTTCATCAGCTTGTCGTAGTCCGGCTCGTCGCGCGTGGTGCGGGAAAGCTCGGGGATGCCGGTGCGCTTGGAAAACTCGATCCAGATTTCCGGGACGAGCACGCCTTCGAGGTCGAGACAGACGAGTTGCACAACATTCTCCTGATAAAGGCGGGGCTTTCGCCGCGCTGAAAAACCGCAAGTTTACCGCGTTGCGACATGGCCGCTCAAGCGCGGGAGGCGGCGCACCTGCCGAAACTTTCTGCTACAGTTGCCTTCATGTCCAAGCCTGATCGCTCCATTCCCACCTTCGGCCTGCTATTCGGCGCCACCGTCTGGGGCATCATCTGGTACCCGTACCGTCTGCTGGAACAGGCCGGGATTTCCGGCGTGGCCTCCAGCCTTTACACCTATTCGATCGCGCTGATGCTGGGGGCGCTGCTGTTCGCGCTGCGCCGGCGCGGCCTGACTGTTGTGCCGGCCAGTATCTTCTGGCTGGCGCTGGCGGCGGGCTGGACCAACCTCAGCTACGTGCTGGCGGTGATCGACGGCGAGGTGATGCGCGTGATGCTGCTGTTCTACCTCTCGCCGTTCTGGACGCTGCTGCTGGCGCGCCTGATGCTCGACGAGCGGGTGGGATTGGTCGGGACCGCAGTGGTCGTGCTGTCGCTGTGCGGCGCTGCGTTGATGCTGTGGCAGCCGGAGTCCGGCCTGCCGCTGCCGCAGAATACTGCCGAGTGGCTGGGGCTGTCCTCCGGCATGGGCTTCGCCCTGACCAACGTGCTCACGCGCAAGTCCACGCACCTCACGCTGCAAGCCAAATCGCTGGCGGTGTGGGTGGGGGTGGTGGCGATGGCGCTGCTGTTCCTGCCGTTCGAATCGCGTCCCTTGCCGCTGCCCGGCGAAGTGGGGCTGTCAGGCCTGCTGCTGATGGGCGGCATCGCGCTGCTACTGATGCTGGCGACGCTGCTGGTGCAGTACGGCGTGACCCACACGCCGGTGACGCGTGCCTCGGTGATTTTCCTGTTCGAACTGGTGGTGGCCGCCGTGACGTCGTATTTCCTGGCGCACGAGGTGCTCAGCGTACGGGAGTGGGTGGGAGGCGCGATGATCGTGGCGGCGGCGCTGTTCGCCGCGCGCATGGAAGAACATGCCTAATCCGCTGTTCTTGCACCTTCCCTTGCCAGGCGGATCTTGAGCGAGACGTCGTTGCGCGAATCGGCATAGTAAACGGCGTTCTCCTCGTCGATCTTGCCTTCCTGGAACAGCTGGAACAGCGACTGGTCGAAGGTGCACATGCCGATGTCGTTGCTGGAGGACAAGACTTGCTTGAGCTCTTCCAGCTTGCCCTTCATGAGCATGTCGGAGACGTAGTGGTTGTTGAGCATCACTTCCATCGCCAGCACGCGCTTGGCCTGGGTGCCGGGAATGAGGCGCTGGGACATGATGCCGGCCAGATTGAGCGCCAGCGACAGCAGGATGGACTGCTTCATGTCCGGCGGGCAGAACGTCAGGATGCGCTCGATCGCCTGCGTGGCATTGTTGGCGTGCAGCGTGGCCAGGCACAGGTGGCCGGTTTCGGCATAGGCGATGGCGTGCCGCATGGTGTCCATGTCGCGGATTTCACCGATCAGGATCGCGTCCGGAGACTGGCGCATGGCGTTGCGCAGTCCGTTTTCGAAGGACTTGGTGTCGATGCCGACTTCGCGCTGGTCGACGACGGATTTCTTGTGGTTGTGGATGAATTCGATCGGGTCTTCCAGCGTCAGGATATGCCCGGTCTTGTTTTCATTGCGGTAGTTGATCATCGCGGCCAGCGTGGTGCTCTTGCCGGAACTGGTCGAGCCGACGACCAGCACCAGCCCGCGTGGGCGCACGCTGACTTCTTTCAGCAGCATGGGCAGGCCGAGTTCCTCCAGCGAAGGGATCGCGCTCTTGATGTGGCGGACCACCATGGAAACTTCGCCGCGCTGCAGGAAGGCGTTGATGCGGAAACGCCCCAAGTCGCTCACGCTGTGTGCAAAATTTACCTCCAGCGTCTCCTCGAATTCGCGGATCAGGGCTTCGTTCATCAGTGAATAGGCGATTTCCTTGACCATGCCCGGCGGCATGATCTGACTGTTTATCGGCATCGCGATCCCCTCGATCTCGATGTTGATCGGAGCGCCGGTGCTGAAGAACAGGTCGGATGCGTTCTTTTCCACCATAAATTTGAGGACTGGGGAGATGTCGAGAGCGGCCATGAATGTGTCGGTCAGAATTGAAAGTGAAAAAACTTTAACACAAAATCATTGCGGTTCAGCCAAGTTGATGGCTTGCGGCGGCTGGCCTGACGCATATCGCTGCCACATCGCGCGGTAAGCTTGTTGCAGATGGCGGGCGAAACGCGGCGTATCGAACAGCGGCGCAGTGTCACACTGCTGCGCCAGCACGGTTCGCAATGCATGCAGTTCGTCGGGCGATGTTGCCAGGCGCAGGGCAAGCGCCTGATAGTCGTGCAGGTTTCCGGTGACCAGTTGGGGAAATCCGGCTGCCCTGAGCAGGCTGCCGGCGACGCGCGCGGCAAAAGTTTCGCCGGCGCAGGTGACCAGCGGCAGCCCCATCCACAGCGCGTCGCTGGTGGTGGTATGGGCGTTGTAGGGCAGGGTGTCGAGGAACAGATCGGCGCAGCGGTGGCGCGCCAGGTGCTGCTCGATCGGCACGCGCGGGGCGAAGATCAGGCGGCCCGGTTCCACGCCGCGCGCCGCTATTTCGCGCCGCAGGTTGGCCTTGGCCCAGGGGTTGCACTCCAGCAGCCACAGCACGCTGCCCGGCACGGACTTCAGCAAGCCCATCCAGAGATCGAACAGTTGCGGCGTGATCTTGAAGGTCTGGTTGAAGCAGCAGAACACGAAACCATGCTCCGGCAGGCCGCATTCGGCACGGCTGGGGGTAGCCGCCAACGGGCGCTGGCGGTCGTTGGGCTGGTAGGTGTCGGGCAGCAGCGCCAGTTGTTCGGCGTAGTGCTGCGCCTGCTCCGGCGGCGTGATGAAGCTGTCCGAAATCAGGTAATCCACGAACGGCGCGCCCATGCTGCCGGGGAAGCCCAGCCAGTTGACCTGGAGCGGCGCCGGGCGCAGCGCCAGGATGCCGCTGCGGCTCGAATGGGTGAAGCCGGTGAGGTCGACCAGGATGTCGATGCCGTCGGCGTGTATTTTTCGCGCCGCCTCGTGCATGGAAAGATCGCGGATGTCGCGGAAATGGTCGAACGCCTGTTCCCAGCGCCGCCGCGCCGGGCTGTGGTCGTCGGGGCCGTAGGAATAGCCGTGGACCTCGAAGGATTCCCGGTCATGCAGTTCCATCAGTTCCGTCGCCAGCCAGGCCAGCGGGTGCTGGCGGAAGTCGGCGGAAAGGTAGCCGATCTTCAGTTTGAACTTATTTTCCCTCGTGTGCGGGTAAGCCAGGCGCTTGCCATCCTCGACCAGTTGCCCGAGGCGGTTTTCCGCCCAGTGCTCCGCACACAGACGCTGCTCGGCCGCTGTCGTCCCGGGCAAGGCGAGGAAGGCGAACGGCGAAATTTGCGCGCGCGGCTCTTCGCGCACCAGGCGCCGGATTTCGGCGATTTCGTCGTCCATGCCGGCCCAGTCGCAGACGTGCTGGCGCTGGTGCAGCAAATGCATGCGCGCATGGTGCAGTCCGGGGTTAAGGCGCAACGCCTCGCGGTAGCGGGCGATGGCTTCATCGAGCTTGCCCATCTCGCGCAGCACGTTGCCCAGGTTGTTGTGGCTATCGGCGTCGCGCGGGTCAAGCTTGAGCGCGGCGCGGTAGCTGGCCGCCGCCTGCTCCGGCTGGCCCATCTCGCGCAGGGCGTTGCCCAGGTTGTAATGCGCTGCCGGCTGCGCCGGGTCGGCCCGCAGCGCGGCCTGAAACTGCGACACGGCATCGGCGTAGCGGCCCTGCGCGGAGCGCGCGTTGCCCAGCTGCAGCAGGATCTGCGGGTGGCCGGGGGCCAGTCGCAGCGCGGCGAGGAAACTGCTCTCAGCCTCTGCTGGCCGTCGTTGACCCAGCAGCAGGTTGCCGAGATCGTAGTGCAACTCGGGGTCTTGCGGTGCGCGCCTGATAGCTGATTCCAATTGTTCGATTTGCCGGTCTTGCATGATGCCGATTCTAACCGATCGCCGCGCCGATCAACCGCTTCAGGCCGCGCTGCCGCAGCAGGAAGCGGTTGGGGTCGAGCGCGCGCGCCAGCGTGGCATCGACCGGCAGAGGTGCATTTTCCAGCATGGCGGCGATGAGCTCGGCGCACAGCGGTGCAGTGAGCAGCCCCTTGGAGCCGTGGCCGGTGTTGACGTACAGGCTATCCAGCCAGGGCAGGTGTTCCACCGGCAGGCGGCTGCCCAGGCTGTAGCGCTCGGCTACCGGTCCGGCATCCAGCAGCGGGCCGGCCAGCGGCAGGTAATCCGGAGCGACGCAGCGCAGCGCCGCGCGTCCATGCAGCCGGGCGGCATCCAGCGCAGACCCACCCAGCGCCTGATGCAGTGCGGGGGAGAGGTGTTTGAGCATGGCCAGGTTTTCCGCGTGGTCGTCGGCCCGCAATTCCAGCGAGTGTTCGTTCGGGGCGAAGGTAGCGCCGGCGCAGTGCGTTCCCTGGCGCGCCGGGCTGATGTAGCCCTCGGTGCAGACTACCGCGCTGAGTTTTGCGCTGGCCGGCGTGGCCGGCAGCTGGGTGATCTGCCCACGTACCGGCTCCAGCGGCAGGTGTGCGGTCTGCGGGAATGCCGTGCTGTCGTTGGCGCTGCAAACCACGACCACGGGCGCTTCGGCCACCAGGTCATCTGCATCCAGCACCTGCCAGCCGTGGTCGCCGTGCAGCAGCTGTAGCGCCTGAGCCGAGGTCTTGAGCGTAATGTTGGGATGCGCCGCCAGCGCGCGGCACAGTGCGGGCGGATGTACCCAGCCGCCGCCAGGAAACCACAGTCCGCCGTGCGGCATGGCGATACCGGTCAGCGCTGCGGCTTCCCCGACATCGACGGCGCGTACCAGATCAGGCGGCAGGCCGCGTGCCAGCACCTCTTCGCAGCGCTTGGCCTCGCGCGCGTTGAAGGCCTGTTGCAGCAGGCCGCAGTCGTCCCAGTCCTGCCCCTTGGGCAACAACCGTTGTAACAGGCGCAGTGTAGTCATGAAGCCGGTCTGCGCCACCCGGCTCAAGGGGATGTCGTGTCCCGACAGGCGCGGATAGAGCACGCCCTGCGGGTTGCCGGAGGCTTCCTGCGCCAGCTCGCCATGACGTTCGATCAGCGTCACCTGCCAGCCACGACTGGCCAGGCTCCACGCGCTGGCGGCGCCGGCGATGCCGCCGCCGATGACCATGGCGTGTTTGTCCGGGAGCGCCGGCTGGCTGGTTGTGCCGCCGGCATACTCTCCGCACAGCATTTCGCGTTTCGTGCCGAATCCTGCTACCTTTTCTACGTTGAATCCGCTCGCTTCCAGCCCGCGCCGCACCGCGCCGGCGCTGGTAAAGGTGGCGAAGGTACAGCCCGGAACCGATAGCCGGGCGATTTGCGCGAACAGTTCCGGCTGCCACATCTCGGGGTTTTTGGCGGGGGCGAAGCCGTCGAGAAACCAGGCGTCAACGCTTGCCCGCAGTTGCGGCAATGTTGCCCTTGCATCGCCGATCAGCAGGGTAAGGGTGACGCGGCCGTCGTCGAATTCCATCCGTCTCCAGCCCGGGGCCAGCCAGCGGTATTGCTCCAGCAACTGCGCGCTCAACCCGGACAGCTCCGGCCACAGCGTCAGCGCCTTGGCCAGGTCGTCGGAAGACAGCGGGAATTTTTCGGTACTGACGAAATGCAGGCGGGCATCGCTCGGGGCGCATTCTCTCCACAACTGCCACGCGCAGAGGAAATTGAGGCCGGTGCCGAAGCCGGTTTCGGCAATGGTAAACAAAGGCTGGCGCAAACCATGCCAGCGCCCGGCCAGGCGATTATGTTGCAGGAACACGTGTCGTGTCTCGGCGATGCCGGATTCGCGCGAGAAGTAGACGTCGCCGTAGATTGCCGAAATCGGCTGGCCGTCCCGCCACTCCAGTTTTGTTTGTGTTGATGTCATGGATGGTGCATATTTTCGCATGAGATGACACATTCATCCGACGCCTGTCCTTCTTCGTGGGTGACCCGCTTCGCGCCGCTGATCCGACAAGGCGGCAGCGTGCTCGACCTGGCCTGCGGTGGTGGTCGCAACGCGCGCTGGCTGGCGCAACAGGGCTGGCGGGTGGAAGCTGTGGATCGTGACCCGGCTGCGATCGCCGGCTTGCGTGGGGTAAAAAATATCAGCGCGCTGCAGGCCGATCTGGAAGTCGCGCCGTGGCCGTATCCGGGCCGCAAATTCGACGGCGTCGTGGTCTGCCGCTACCTGTACCGGCCGTTGCTGCCGGTACTGGCGGCAAGCCTGGCCGAGGGCGGCGTGCTGATTTACGAAACCTTCATGCTGGGGCAGGAACGATATGGCCGACCCAGCAACCCTGATTTCCTGTTGCGTCCTGATGAATTGCTGGAAGCCTGCTCAGGGGCTTTGCAGGTCATCGCGTTCGAGCAGGGAATTTTCAATGAAACCAATCCTGCCATGCTGCAGAGAATTTGCGCGCGGCGCTGATTTTTACGATGTATACTGACTAGTATGTTTACCAAGGATATCGCCATGTACCGACGCCTGTTTATAACTCTTTCGGCTGCTGCCCTGCTTGCTTCCTGTGCCCACCAGCCGGCTTCGCACGATGCCGCGGAATGGCCGAGCTACGGCAGGGATTACAGCAACCAGCGCTTTTCCCGGCTTGACCAGGTCAACCGCGACAATGTCACCCGGCTGGCGCCGGCCTGGACCTATCAGAGCGGCGTCAAGGCCACTTTCCAGACCACGCCCATCGTGGTGGAGGGCGTGATGTATGTCTCGCTGCCGTATAACCACGTGGTGGCGCTGGATGCGAGGACCGGTCAGCAGCTGTGGAAATACGAGCACCAGCGCCGCAAGGACTGGAAGATGTGCTGCGGACCGGCCAACCGCGGTGTGGCGGTGAGTGGCGGAAAAGTTTACATCGGCACCGTGGACGCGCGTCTGGTGGCGCTGGATGCCAGGACCGGCAAGGTAGTCTGGGATATCGACGCGGTCAGCGAAAACGTCGTCACGGAAGGCATCGACGCCCTGCACGCCGACGACCCCTTGAGCAAGGAACGGGTGTCGGGGGGTACCGGTATCGGTATCGCCATGGCGCCGGTGGTGTACCAGGGCAGGGTCATCGTCGGCATCACCGGCGTCGGTTACGGCCTGCACATCGAGGAGAATCGCCCGGATGCCCCCTTGGGCGCGGTGATCGGTGTGGCCGGGCGCTATGGCCGACCGGGCTTCCTGGCGGCGTTCGACGCGCAGACCGGCAAGCGCGTGTGGCAGTTCGACACCATCCCGCCGCAAGGCTGGGAAGGAAAGTTCAGCCCGACCACGCCGGACGGCGTGCCGCTCAACCGCAATATCGAACAGGAGCGCGCCACCTTCACGCAATACCAGGAGGCCTGGCGCTATGGCGGCGGTTCGGCCTGGACCACGCCGGCGATTGATCCAGAACTGGGCCTGCTGTATTTCGGCACCGGCAACCCCTCGCCGCAGATGGATGACGTCTCGCGCCCTGGCGACAACCTCTACACTGTCTCGTTGGTAGCTCTGGAAGCCGCCACCGGAAAGCTGCGCTGGACTTATCAGCAGGTGCCGCACGACGTGTGGGGCTACGACCTCGCCAGCCCGCCGATACTGTTCGACTACCAGCACGACGGCAACAGTATCCCGGCGGTGGGGCAGGCTAGCAAGACCGGCTGGTTCTACGTACATGACCGTGCGACCGGGGAACTGCTGCTGAAGTCCGAGGCCTTCGTGCCGCAGTCCAACCTGTTCGCCCGCGCCACGCCGGAAGGCACGCGCATCCATCCCGGCGTATTCGGCGGCGTCAACTGGTCGCCTGCCGCGGTGGATGAAGCCCGCCAGCAGGTGTTTGTCGCTGCAATGCACATGCCGGTGCGCTATAGCCTGCACGAAACGCCTGCAACGGATGGCAAGCCGGCCATCCGCTACACCGCGTCGGAACCGGCGGATGAGCCGAAGTGGGGCTTGCTGTCTTCGATAGACCTGAAAACCGGCAGGATCCGCTGGCAGCACAAGACGCCGGAACCCTTGGTAGGCGGCGTGCTGGCGACCGCCGGCGGGGTGCTGTTCACCGGCGAAGGCAACGGCAGTTTTGACGCCTTCAACAGCGACAGCGGCGATCTGTTATGGCAGTACAAGGCGGAAGCGGGCGTAAACGCGCCGCCGATCACCTATGAACTCGACGGCGTGCAATACGTGGCGGTGGCTGCCGGTGGTAACCAGATCTGGGGCTACAAGCAGGGGGATACGCTGCTGGTGTTCAAGCTGGACAACAGCAGCGGCCGGTGATTGGAAAGGAAAATACCCGCAGTCGATGGGCAGGCTGGAGTAAAATGCTTCAGTTTGGATCGGCTTGAAGTGCCGCACCGGTTAATGGCAACAAAAAACCGCACCTGCTGTTAAGCGTTGGTGCGGTTCCTGTTGAAATCGATGGTGCCCAGAAGAGGACTCGAACCTCCACATCTCTCGATACTAGTACCTGAAACTAGCGCGTCTACCAATTCCGCCATCTGGGCTCGAAAGAGACGCGAATTTTATAGGAAAGACTGATTTTGTCAACGAGAAAAAAACAGCGCGGAAAGGATCCGCAAGCCGAGCGCGAAGCGGCCAATTACGCGCATCCATTGCCCAGCCGCGAATTCATCCTGCAGGTGATGGCGGACGAGGGCGCGCCGGTCAGCGTGGAAAGGCTTTACGAGTTGCTGGATATACGCAAGGGCGAACGCGACATATTCAACCGCCGCCTGGGCGCCATGGAGCGCGACGGGCAGATTTTCCGCAACCGCAAGAATGCCCTGTGCATCGCGCAGAAGATCAACCTGATCGCGGGCAAGGTGCAGGGGCACCCGGACGGCTTCGGCTTCCTCATTCCCGATGCGGGCGGCGAGGATCTGTTCCTGTCGCCCAAGGAAATGGCGCAGGTACTGCACGGCGACCGCGTCATGGCGCGGCAGTCCGGCCTGGACCGGCGCGGGCGTCCCGAGGGCAAGATCGTCGAGGTGCTGGAGCGCGCCAACAAGCGCCTGGTCGGGCGCCTGATCCGCGAGGCCGGCGTGGTGCTGGTGGCGGCGGAAGACCGCCGCATCAATCAGGATATCCTGGTTCCGCCGGGCAAGGACATGAAGGCGCAGGCCGGACAGATCGTGATGGTGGAACTGATCGAACAGCCGTCGGCCTATGCCCAGCCCATCGGCAGGGTGGTCGAAATTCTCGGCAACTACGCCGACCCTGGTATGGAAATCGAAATCGCGCTGCGCAAGCACCAGCTGCCTTACGAATTCAGCGCTGCTGCTGTGCAGCAGGCGGAGCAGTACCCGTCCAAGGTGCAGAAGAAAGACTGGGCCGGGCGCATCGATCTGCGTGAATTGCCCTTGGTCACCATCGACGGTGAAACGGCACGCGATTTTGACGATGCCGTCTATTGCGAGCCGGAAGGCAAGGGCTGGCGGCTGGTGGTGGCCATCGCCGACGTCAGCTTTTACGTGAAGCCGGGCGACGCGCTGGACAAGGATGCCTTTGACCGTGGCAACTCGGTGTATTTCCCGCGCCGCGTGATCCCCATGCTGCCGGAGGCGCTGTCCAACGGGCTGTGCTCGCTCAACCCAGATGTGGAGCGCATGTGCATGGTGTGCGACATGCAGGTGGACGGCAAAGGGGTGATCAAGCGTTACAAGTTCTACCCCTCGGTGATGCGCTCCAAGGCGCGCATGACCTACACCAAGGTGTACGACATGATCGTCGATCCGGCAGGGAGGACGGCGAAGGAATATGCCTGGTTGTTGCCGCACGTGCAGAACCTGTATGCCCTCTACCAGGCGCTGGCCAAGTCGCGCGAGCAGCGCGGCGCGATCGAGTTCGAGACTA
>DAOMFG010000043.1:0-9948 GCA_035429685.1 Methylophilaceae bacterium
GCAGACGCGAAATTAATGTGAGCACGCCCTATTTACCTTTTCACATCCCAGGAATCGCGCAGTGTATCCCCTAGCAGATTAACCGCCAATACCAGCGACATTAGGCTCACCCCCACCGCCAGCACGTAATGCGGCGCCACCAGCAGGTAGCGCACCCCGTCGCGCAACATGGATCCCCACGAAGCATGTGGCGGCTGGATGCCGAGCCCGAGAAACGACAAGCTGGCTTCGGCGATGATCAGGCTGGCAATTTTGTAGGTCGACTCCACGATCAACGGCGCAGCCAGCAATGGCAACATGTGGCGAAACATGATGCGAGAAGTGGAGGCCCCCAACGACCGCGCCGCCAGCACATGCTGGCGGCCTTTCAATGCCAGCGCCTGTGCGCGCGTCAAGCGTGCATAGCCGACCCAGGAAGTGAGACAAAGTGCCAGTACCAGATTGTCCACACCGGGTCCAAGCACGGCAGCGAACGCAATCGCCAGCAGAATGCCTGGAAAAGCGAGAAACACATCGGTGACATGCATGAGGGCGCGATCCACCCCGCCGCCGAAATAACCTGCCACCAGTCCCAGCGTCGTGCCAAATACCATCGTGACTCCGGTCACGATGGCAGCCACCGCCAGAGACACCTGCGCGCCAGCCAGCAACCGCGCCAGAATATCGCGACCGAGATCGTCGTTCCCCAGCCAGGCGTGCATATCAGGCGTAGAAAGGATGCGCTCCAGATGAATGGCGTCGGGCTGCATGCCAAGCAGCGGCGCCATCAGGGCAACAGCAACCCAGAAAACCAAAACAGCAGCTGGCAGCGACTTCATTCCCTGAATCTCACCCTTGGGTCCAGCCGCGCATAAGCCAGGTCGGTCAGCAGATTCACCACCACGTAGATCAGCGCAATCACCAGCACGCAGGCTTGCGAAACGGGATAATCGCGCTTCTGGATAGACTCCACCAACAGGCGACCTACGCCTTCCCAGCCGAACACGGTTTCGGTGATCACCGCACCGGTGAGCAGAAAACCGAGCTGCAGCCCGACCACCGTCACCACCGGCAACAGCGCCGCACGCAAGGCGTGGCGCAGAATCACCGTTCTTTCAGGCAATCCCTTGGCACGGGCAGTACGAACATAATCCTCGTGCAACACCTCCAGCAGGCTTGCACGAGTCATGCGGGTCAGGATAGCGGCCAGTCCTGAACCCAGCGTCAACGATGGAAGCACTATGGATGTCCAGCCCTCCATGCCGCTCACCGGCAGCCAGCCAAGCCAGAGGGCAAACACCAGCATCAGCAACGGCCCCAGCCAGAAATGCGGCATGGCGGAAAGCGTCAGACTGGTCAGCGTCGCGACGCGGTCCGGCCAGCCGCGATGATTCAGCGCTGCAGCGATGCCCAACGGCAAGCCGATGCATAGTGCAACCAGCAGCGCCGATATTGCAAGCTTCGCCGTGGCCGGAAGGCGCTCTGCCAGAAGTGAGGAAATTTCATCCCGGCTATGGATGGAACGGCCGAAATCTCCGTGCGCAAGCCGGACCAGATAATCGGCAAACTGCACCGGCAACGGACGATCCAGCCCAAGGTCGGCGCGCAGTTGGGCGCGGTCGGCCGCGGCGGCAGATTCACCGAGCATGACTTCAACCGGATCCCCGGGTACCAGATGAATCAGCAGAAAGGTCAGCAGCAGCACGCCGAACACCACCGGCAGCACGCCGACCAGTCTTTTCAGCAGGGAATTCAAGCGGAAATCAGCACCGGCGTGCCGGCCGGGACTTTGTCGAACAGATCGATGACATCGGCGTTGCGCATGCGGATGCAGCCATGCGAGCGCGGCACGCCCATCGGCTCCGTGTCCGGCGTGCCGTGGATGTAAATGTAACGCTGCATGGTATCCACGTCGCCCAGCCGGTTGATGCCCGGCTCGCAGCCAGACAGCCACAGGATGCGCGTCAGGATCCAGTCGCGCTCGGGGAACTGCGCGGCCAGTTGCGGCGACCAGATTTCGCCGGTGGGGCGGCGTCCGATGAATACGGTGCCCTCTGGCCGGCCGGCGCCGATTCTGGCGCGCACCACGTGCCGCCCGCACGGGGTGCAGCCGCTGCCCTTGGCCTCGCCGGCACCGTTGAGGGCCGTAGAAACGGGATAATCCGCCAGCACCAGCCTCTCGTCATCCAGCAGGCGCAAGGACTGGCGAGTAATGAAAACCTCGATCCGCATCAAACCGCCGAAAACTCCAGCGCGTTGCCGTCAGGGTCGCGGCAGAACAGCGCGGCGCGGCCGGACTTGCTCATGCTGTATGGGATGCCTGCCTTTTCCAACTCGACGCGCACCTGCTCCACATCATCCACCGAAAAGGCGATGTGGATGTCGCGCCCACCATGCTCCGGGTGAACCACCCCGGTATAGGGGTTGGGCACCACCATCAGGTGCACCTGGTTGGCGCCGATGTCGTACCACACGCCCTCGAAGCCGAATTTGGGGCGGTTGGGGTTGGGCGTAAATCCCAGCAAGCCTTCGTAGAAGGCGCGTGAGCGCTGCAAATCGGCAATAATCAGGCCGGTGTGCATCATACGGTTGATCTTGATCATTTTGCGTTTCCTGTCTGTTGCCTGGTAATCATTGCCAATGCGTCCCAGTTGCCATCCGGCGCAGGCGCATAGCCTTGCACGCTGCTACGCATGGCGGCAAACTGGCCTTCGTACCAGAGCGGAACGTAAGGCAGCAGTTCATGGATGCGTTGCGTCGCTCCCGGCCAATCCCGTTTCTCAATCAGCCCGTCCAGCAGTGCGTCCTGCAAGCGCCCGCGGTTGGCCCCCGCAGGTGGCACCGAAGTACTATGAAAGGCCAACCGGTAAATCTCCGGCGTTTTGATGCCGACCCAGGTCAAGCCGTACAACTGGAATTTACCATGCTTCACGTCATCGAAGAACGTGCCCCAATCGAGGCTGCGGATTTCCACTTCGATGCCGGCCTCGCGCATCTGTGCCTGCATCATGGTGGCGAGCCGCACGCGCTGGGCGTCGGTGGAAGTTTTGTAGACCAGCTTCAGCGGCAGTTGCACCCCCGCCTGCTGCAGCAGCGATTTGGCCTGCTGAGGGTCGTAGAAATGGGGCTTGAGCGATGGGTTCCCGGCCCAGTGTTCGGGCGGCAGGATGGCAGTGGCGGCACGGCTCCCGCCGACCATCGCATCGCGGATGATGGCATCACGGTCGATTGCCAGCGTGACGGCACGGCGAACCAGCGGATTCTTGAGCCACGGGTCCTGCAGGTTGAAGCCCAGATAGGAATAGTTGGCGCCGGGGATTTCACGTACCGTCACTCCCCCCTGGCGCTTGAGATATACCACCAGTTCGGGCGGCAAATCGCCTTGCAGCAGATCGGCCTCGCCGCGCAGCAACTTGAGCACGCGCACGGTCGGATCTTTCACCTCATCCAGAACAATAATCTGGTGGTCGGCAACACGTTCCAGCTTGAGAGTTCCGTTCCATTCCGAGAGTTTGAACGGCCCGCTGCCCACCGGATGATGGGAGAAATCGTGACCCGAGGTAACCAGCCGCTCTGGCAGGATGCCGACGATCAGCCGCGCAGGGAATTGCTCGTCCGGCTGGTGCAGGGTGAAATCGACGGTGTTGGCATCCACCGCCTCTACCGCGGCAATGTTGGCAAATTCGGCAGCGTGCGGCGTGTCCTTGATAGCCAGCAAAGAACGGTAGGTGGCGACGACATCCGTGGCAACCAAATGGCTGCCATCGTGAAACGTGCGGCCTCCCGGCCTGAGCGTGAAGCGGTAATGCGAAGAATCCCGGCGCTCCCAGTCAGCCAGTGCGGGAACGGCCCGGGAGGCGTTATCGAAATCCACCAGCGGCCGATAGACCAAGCGGTTGACGCGCTCGGAAGCGGCATCCGTCGCATAGCGCGGATCCAGATTCAGCGGTGCCTGAGCAATGGCAAAATGGATCTCCGGACGGTCGATAGACCGCGCACAGCCCATCGTGATGAGGCAAGCGAGCAGAACAAAAAATGCCCGCAGCACTAGTGAATGATGCTGAGCAAGGCCGCTGTCAGCACGACAACCGCCAGATACTTGAGAAAAATTTTTAGCTTGTCCGACTTTCGGCGACTAAGACGCCGCCGGTCATCGCCCCTGCGATTCTTTTCTTCCCATAACAGTCTCTGATTCCGTCTCACCATGATCTACCTGCCTTTCAAAAATCCCATCAGCGTATGAATAGCGCGGCTCTTATGATGGCTGCTTTTCGAACAATGCGATCGATTCCACATGCGCGGTATGCGGGAACATATTGATGACCCCTGCGGCCAGCATGCGATAACCCTTGACCTGCACCAGCACACCGGCATCGCGCGCCAGCGTGGCGGGATTGCATGACACATAGACAATACGCTGCGGCGCGCTGTGGTCTTCGATGGCCTTGATCAGTTCCAGCGCACCGTCGCGCGGCGGATCGACCAGCCATTTGTCGAAACGCCCGAGCGCGGCCAGGCTATCGGCGGTCTTTTCGAACAGGTCGGCCTCGCGGAATTCCGTTACGCCTGTCAACCCGTTGCGCTCGGCATTTTCCCGGGCGCGGCACACCAGCGCGGCCGAGCCTTCCATGCCCAGCACCGTCGCGCCTTTGCGGGCGATGGGCAGGGTGAAGTTGCCCAGACCACAGAAGAAATCGGCGATGCGCTCGCCCGGCCGCGGATCGAGCAACCCCATGGCACGGCGCACCAATACCCGGTTGATATCGGGGTTGACCTGGGTGAACTCGGTGGGCATGAAGGGATAGACCAGGTCGTACTCCGGCAGGGAGTACGACAGTTGCGGCGCCTCCAGCGGGTGGAACGGCGTAGCGGTTTCCGGGCCTTTGCTCTGCAGCCAGATCTGCACGCCATAGGCATCGGCGAACTCGCGCAGGATCGGCTCGTCCGCTGCCTGCAACGGTTCCAGGATGCGCAGCACCAGCACCGAGACATGCTCGCCCACCGCCACCTCAATCTGCGGCATGCGGTCCTTGATCGAGAGCCTGGCCAACAATTCCTGCAACGGCACGATCAGGGCGGAAATGTGCGGCGGCAGGATTTCGCACTGCTGCATCACTGCCACAAAGCTCTTGGCCTTCTCGTTGAAACCGACCAGCACCCCGCCCTTGCCCGGCACATAGCGCGCCCGCATACGCGCCTTGTGGCGGTAGCCCCAGGCTGGCCCCTGGATCGGCGGCAGCATGGTTTCGGGTTTCAGCTTAGCGAGATGCCACAGGTTGTCCTCCAGTAGCCTTTGCTTGGCCGCGACCTGCGCTGAAAGCTCCATGTGCTGCAAGACGCAGCCGCCACATACGCCGAAATGAGGACACTGAGGCGTCACCCGGCTGGGGGACGGCTTGAGCAGGCTTTCGAGGTGGGCGAATTCGTAGGAAGCTTTCTTGCGATAGCTGGAATAGGTCACCTTCTCACCTGGCAGCGCGCCTTCGATGAAAATGGCCTTGCCGTCGACATGGGTGACGCCACGGCCTTCCTGGTCGAGCGATTCGACGATGGTGGGGGGATTGAATGACATGTGGTTGAAACGGACAGTATCAGAAAATAAAAAGAATCAGCATGACCTGCTCAAGCCCAGTTGGAGAGAAACTCCTGCCAGTGCTGGCCGGGGGTATCCTGCAACGTCTCGCGCACCAGCGTGATTTCCCGCTGGTAGGCCGCCGGCGACAACGCCCCGCGCATCTGCTGGAAGCGCAGGTACACCAGCCAGGTGTTCACCACGTCGGTTTCGCAGTAGTTGCGGATGGCCTCAATCTCGCCGGCCTGCCAGGCGCCCCACACTTTTGAACCGTCCATGCCCAGCTTGCCGGGGAAGCCACACAGTTGCGCCAGTTGGTCCAGCGGCGCGTTGCCGCGCCCCTGGTACAAGGCCAGTAAATCCATGAGGTCGGTATGGCGCATGTGGTAGCGGCTGATGTAGTTATTCCACTTGAATTCGCGGTCGTCCTCACCCATGTCCCAGTAGCGCGGCGCCACCACGTTGTGAATCATGCCGCGGTAGTGCAGCACCGGCAGGTCGAAGCCGCTGCCGTTCCACGACACCAGCGTGGGCGTGTACTTGTCGATGCCGTCAAAGAAGCGCTGGATCAGCGCGCCCTCGCCATCCTCCGGGCCGCCCAGCGACCACACGCGGAAATTGTCACCTTCGCGCAGGGCGCAGGAAATCGCCGCCACGCGCTGCACGTGCAGCGGCAGGAATTCCGACTGCCCGGCCTGGTGGCGCTGGTGGAAAGCGATACTGGCAACGTCTGCCGCCGGCGTTTCGGCCGGCAGGTAGAGCAGCTTTTTCAGGCCATCGGTATCGGGGATGGTCTCGATGTCGAAGACAAGCGTTGGCGTCACTTTTTCGCCCAGCCGCCTGCACCCTGGTACCACCAGCCGCCCTGCGCCTTCTGCACCCATCGTTGGGCGAAAGTGCTGCGGATTTCGGCTTCCCACTCCGGGTGGCCGTTGGCGATGGCGATCTCCTTGTATAGCGCGTTGCGGTCGTTGTTCTCCGCGGCTACCAGCGCATTGACCACCTGCCGGTCCTTGAGCGGCACGGTATTGGCATCATGCACTGCCACCAGACCGTCGCGCGTGAGGCCGATAGCGCCGCTGGCGTAGTAGGGGGACAACTGGTTGTAGCGCGCCTGCATGCTGGCGGTCAGGGAGGTAATCGCCGGAGTATTGATTTCCAGGTTGGCGGCCGCCATTGCGAGCGGCGCCGCCAGCGCGAGCAGCAAGACAAATACAGTCATTAAGCGTTTGTTCACGGTGGGCTCCTATTTGGTTTCCGCAGGCTTTTCGGCGGGCTGCTGCTCGCCGGGCTTGATCTGCCACACTTCGTCGATGATCTTGTCGGCCGCTTTCTCCGCCGCCGCTGCCGGAAAGTAGATGTTGATGGTGACACAGGCCGGCAATATCAAAGTCGCCGGCAATAGCCAAACCCAGTTTTTCATGACTCCAACCCCTTACTTGATGACCGGTTTGTTGCCATGCGTAATGCGCTGCACCCGCTCCAGCAACTCACCCCAATTGACGCTGCGATTGTAACCCAACACCGTGATGGCCGGGATGCCGCTGCCTTTCACGATGACATAACCGGACTGCGCCGGTGCGATGCCATCCATGGCGCAGACGCCGTTATCCAGCTTGCATGACAGGCCGATGCTGGCGTAATTGAACTCCTTGAAAAAGCGCAAAAAACTGCGCTGTATCGCCACCGCCGCACCAGCGCCGCCCAGCGCCGAGATATTCTCCACCGCACGCTGCGAAATCTTTTTCGGGTAATCGCCGGGGCTGCTACGGAAACTGGCATCGAATTTCACCGGCTGCCAGCTCGACAGCGCCAGTCCCTTCACGTCGCCGTCCAATTTTCCCTGGATAGCGCCGAAGGAAAAGGTGCTGGTCAGCAGGCCCAGATCGAGATTGCGCATTTCCAGGTCAGCAGAAAGGCGCGGCGCCAACCCCAGCGGCTCCTGCATCGCCAGCCCCTTCACCGCCACCGTGCCGTCGAAGACCTCGAAGCGCAGGTCGCCATCGGCGCTCAACTGCCCGCCGGTGTAGTACATCATGGGGATGTGCATGGCGACCTTGCCCTCCATGCGCGGCCAGCCCAGTGCCTGGCTAAGCTCGGCCATGGAAACCGGCTGCATGTCGGCACGAACGCGCCAGTGCCAGCGGTCGTTGACCAGCGCCGCCGCCACGTCGTTCATTACCAACACACCATCCAGCAGCGGCAGGTCGAGGTGCGGTGCGGTCAGCGAGTAGCGCTCCAGGGTGACCTGATGCCGCGCCGCGCCCAAGCGCAAACCGAGCAGTTGGCCGCCGTCGTAGCGCACCCAGGCCCGGGTCTTGTCGTCATAACCCCAGGGGATATGCGCGTTCAGCTTGTAGAGGGCGAAGCGGCGCCGGCTGTCCTCCACGTCGAGATCGCGCAGGCTGACCTCGAAATTTTTCACCCGCTGGTTGGAGATATCAGCCTGGAAATCGACCTGCCCCGACATTGCCAGGTCGCCGAACGTGCCCTTTTGCAGGAACGGCCTGAGCAGCAGCGTGTAGGCGTTTCCGGCATGCAGGTCGTTGGCCGACAGCTGCAGCGACGCCAGAGTTTTGTCGGCCAGACTCAGGCGGCCGTTGAACGCGACGCGGCCAATCTCGGCCAGTGATAGCTCGCCCTGCTCCACCGCCAGCGTGTCGGCCGATAGCCAGCCATCGGCATTGAGCACATGGCCACCGTTGGCGAAATACAGCGGCTGCCAGTACAACTCGCCCGCCGTCCAGTCCAGCAAGCCCTGCCAATGCCAGCGCTCGCCGGAACGCTGCGCGGCAAGACTGATACGCCCGTCCAGTGCTTCCCCGGCACGCCGGCCTTCCGCGTCACTGAAGGCAATGTCTCGCAGCGCCGCCTCCAGCCTGAACTGCAGCAGATTCCCGGCCACGCCGGAAAAGCTGACCTGCCCTTGCGCATTGCCCTTGCTCACCGCCACCGGCAGAGACTGCTGCTTTGCCAGTTGTGCCAGATCGCTCTGCTTGAGCGTGGCCTTGCCCTGCCAGCCCCCGTCCATATCGAGCTTGGCGGCGACATTCTCGACCTCGGCACCGGAGTAAGAGATTCCACCGACGTGGATGTCGATGCGGCTGACGGCAAAGGCCGGAAAAGCTATCGCCAAACAAGCCAGTGTTGCGAGCAATGCCCGGAGCAGATCACTACGCGGATACGGCATCGTAAACACTCCGCCCGTCACCCTGATAGCTTTCGTAGACATGCTCGAACACCGCCGAGCACTTCTGGTTGTAGAGCTCCGGGGTATAGGCGCGCGGCAGGTCGGTGTCGAGGGTATCTTCGATGGCGAGCTTGATCTGCGAGCGAGCGGTGGATTTCTGCCGCCAGTTCAACACCAGCAGTGCCTTCAACCTTACCAGCAGTTCGCGGGCAGCCTTTTTCACCTCGGCGCGTTCCTCTGCCGACAACTCCGGCGCCGGGCGGGTGAGGATGTCGAAGATGACCAGTTCCTCCTCGCTCATATTCTCGCGCACATGCCGCTCCTGCTCGTCGTTCAGGCTGTTGGAGAGCTTCACCAGTTCATCGAACAGCTCCTCGATACTGCGGCTGCCGGCGTTGTAGCTCTCGATCAGCGCCTCGAACTTCTCGGCGAAGTCGGCGCGGGTGCGGTTGAACTGGATCATCTTTTCCAGTTGGGCACGGATCGCCGCCTTGAGCACTTCCAGGTCGGTGTTCTTGTGCTTCGATTGCTTGAAGCGCTGCGCCAGCGCCTCGAAGTTGATCCTGGAGAGGTCAAGCGCCGGCGGCCCCTGCTCGCGGATTTCGTGGCCGGTGATGGATTCGTCGAGCAAGCCGACGATCTGACCCATCACCTGGGAAATGTCCGGCGGGTTGGGGTTCAGCCTGGCGCGGATGGCCTCGGCCAGTGTGGTCAGGCAGGCGACGGGGCTGGCAAATTCCAGCGCCGAGGGATCTGGTTTGACAGCCTGATAGAGCGTGCTCACCAGTCGCTCGTGGGCGAAGAAGTCACGGCGCAGCGGATCGGGGGAGATCAGCGCGTTCATGGCGTCCTCGATATGCTGCAAACGTTCCAGGCTGCCAGCGGCAAGCGCCTCGATCCCGGCCAGCATCACCTTGTGTGCGGCGCAGAAAGCCGTGGCATCCGCCACCGCCTTGCGTAGTTCCCCGACCAGTTGCTGCTTGTCCTTGACCGGGCTCTTGCCGTCCTTGCCGGCGCCGTAGATCGCCAGCGCCTTTTCCAGCGACGCGAAGACGTTGGCGTAATCGACGATCACGCCGCTGTGCTTGCCGGGGAAGACGCGGTTAGCGCGAGCGATGGTCTGCATCAGCGTGTGGTTACGCATCGGCTTGTCGAGATACACCGTCGAGCAGCTCGGCGCGTCGAAGCCGGTCAGCCACATGGCGCA
>DAOMFG010000044.1:0-9927 GCA_035429685.1 Methylophilaceae bacterium
AGAAGATCTTCCCCGGCTGCCGCCTGCTCGACATCCACGAATACCTGATGGAAAAAGGTGTCAAGCTGGAAGGCGTGCAGGGCGTGCGCTACATGTACCACGACCCCTGCCACACGCCGATGAAGACCCACGCCCCGCTCAAGGTGGCCAACACCCTGATGGGCACCGACGTCGCCCTCAACGACCGCTGCTGCGGCGAATCCGGCACCTTCGCTGCCTCGCGCCCGGACATCGCCACCCAGGTCAAGATGCGCAAGCAGGAAGAACTGGAAAAAGGCATGAAAGAGCTCGGCCTCACCCCCGGCGCGCCGGAACAGCAGGTCAAGATCCTCACCTCCTGCCCGTCCTGCCTGCAAGGCCTGTCACGCTACCAGGACGACACCGGGATTGAAGCCGACTACATCGTGGTGGAAATGGCCAAGCATCTGCTGGGCGATAACTGGATGCAGGACTACGTGGCCAAGGCCAGCGAAGGCGGGATCGAAAGGGTGTTGCTCTAATCCTTGCGTAGCACCCGCACCGCTGGAAATACGGCGCTGAAGGTGCTGCCCTTGCCCGCTTCGCTGTCGATTTCCAGCCTGGCCTGATGGCGGGTAAGGATGTGCTTGACGATGGACAGGCCCAGCCCGGTGCCGCCGGTGGCGCGCGACCGGCTACGGTCGACGCGGTAGAAGCGTTCGGTGAGGCGGGAGAGGTGTTGCGGCTCGATGCCGATACCGCTGTCGCTGACGCTGAACACCGCTTCCGCACCGCGCGCCTGCCAACCGAGCCTGATTTCACCGCCTTCCGGCGTGTAGCGAATGGCATTGCTGACCAGATTGCCGAAAGCACTGTGCAATTCTTCCATGGCGCCTTTCAAACGCAGGTCTTCATCGGCTTGCAGGGCAAGCTGGTGGCGGCCGGCACTCAGGCTTTTCGCTTCCGCCAAGACGATATTCAGCAGCGCCGGCACGTCGACCTCGCTTTCCTGCGGCACGTTCTGGCTGCTCTCCAGCTGCGACAGCGTGAGCAGGTCTTCCACCAGGCGGCGCATGCGGTTGGTCTGTTCCTGCATCAATCCAAAATAATACCTGGTGCTGTCCGGCACGCTGCCTTCCATGTCTTCCAGCGTTTCCAGAAAGCCGCCCACCACCGTCAACGGCGTGCGTAGCTCATGCGAAACATTGGCAATGAAGTCGCGCCGCATGGTGTCCAGCTTTTCCATGAGAGAAATGTCGCGGCACAGGATCAGCTTCTGGTTGTCGCCGAACGGCACCAGCTGGATTTCGAGCGTGACATCGGGATGACGCAGCGATTTGAGCCTCAGCGGCTCGGCGTAATTCTGTGAGTTCAGATATTCGATGAATTCGGTCTGACGGGCCATGTAGCTGATCGGCTTGCCGGCATCCTGCGCCAGATTGAGACCGAAATGCAGTTCGGCGGGCGGGTTGCACCATTCGATCTGGTTGGCGTCGTTTACCACCACCACACCATCCGGCAAAGCACTTGCGGCGCGCTGAAAACGTTCTAGCGCCGAGGTAAGCTGGGTCTGGCTGCGCGCCTGGCTGCGCTGTTCCTGGTAGAGCGCGGCAAATACGTCTTCCCATACCCCGGCACCGACCGGAATGGTCGAAGGCTCGGGGGTTTTCAGCCAGGCATGGAGTTTATCCAACCAGTACAGGTGGCGTGCCAGGTAGCCCAGCAGGATCAGCGCAAAAACGCAGAAAGCAACGCTCTCGCCCAATAGCGCCCACAGAATCAGGCATAGCAGAGCGGATGGGATGACCAGCGACAACAAGCGCCAGCGAAAATCTTGCACGGATTTTGATCGCTTAAATAATCAGGACGCCCATTATGGGCTAGCGGGAAGAGAAACGGTAGCCGACGCCGCGCACGGTCTGGATCATCTCCTCATGGCCGGTCGCTTCCAGCGCCTTGCGCAGGCGACGGATGTGCACATCCACAGTGCGGTCTTCCACGAACACGCGGTCGCCCCATACTCGGTCTAATACCTGGGAGCGCGAATGTACGCGTTCCGGGTTGGACATCAAATAATGCAGCAGGCGGAATTCGGTGGGGCCGAGGTCGAGCGACTCGCCATTGCCGGTGACGCGGTGGGTGGCGGGATCCAGGCGCAGTTCGCCGGCCTCGACCGGGTCGTCGGTCATCTGCGGCGCACGGCGGCGCAACACAGCTTTGATGCGGGCGTTGAGCTCGCGCGGCGAAAACGGCTTGGTGACGTAATCGTCGGCACCCACCTCCAGCCCACGCACCTTGTCGGCTTCCTCGCCACGCGCGGTGAGCATGATGATAGGGATGCCCCTGCTGTACTCGTCCGACTTGAGGCGGCGGGCAAAATCGATACCGCTGGTGCCGGGCAACATCCAGTCCAGAATGATGAGGTCGGGCATTGTTTCGCGCATCAGCAATTGCGCCTGCTCCACGCTCAAGGCGCGAATGGCATTGTGGCCTGCCTGTGTGAGATTGAGCGCAAGCAGTTCCTGGATGGCGGGCTCGTCTTCGACGACGAGGATATTGGCTGGCATCTGGCTTCCTTTTTCCGGTCAGAATGCTGTGCACTATATGAAGATTATGTGACATATTGATGACAACGAATGCTTAAATCAAGCCTGCGTGACAAATCGCTACCCCCGTTGCCATTTGCCAGGATTTGTAAGACCATCCGCCTATGTTGTTTCAATTGTCAACAGGAGTACCAGCAAGCTTTAGTTTCCAACAATAAGTTTCGGGGAGAGGTGTATGTCGGGCTTTTTTTCCAGGGAAAGAATTACCGCGGGCCACAACTATAACCGCTGGCTGATCCCGCCGGCGGCGCTGGCCGTCCACCTGTGCATCGGTCAGGCCTATGCCTTCAGCGTCTTCAACGAACCTCTGACGCGCGTCATCGGCGTCGCCGAATCCGCCCCGGACGACTGGAAACTCACCACCATCGGCTGGATCTACAGCCTCGCCATCGTCTTCCTCGGCCTTTCCGCTGCCTTCGGCGGCAAGTGGCTGGAAAAGGTCGGCCCGCGCCGCACCATGTTCACTGCCGCCTGCTGCTTCGGTGGCGGCTTTCTGATTTCCGCCATCGGCATCAAGACCCACCAGATCTGGCTGCTTTATCTAGGCTACGGCGTGCTCGGCGGCTGCGGTCTGGGACTGGGCTACGTGTCGCCGGTTTCCACCCTGATCAAATGGTTCCCGGACCGGCGCGGCATGGCCACCGGCATGGCCATCATGGGCTTTGGCGGCGGCGCCATGATAGGCGCGCCGCTGGGCGTGGCGCTGATGAAGCACTTCGCCAGCGACACTTCGGTCGGCGTCATGCAAGCCTTCGTGGTCATGGGCGTGGTCTACTTCATTTCTATGGTCATCGGCTCGCTCGCCATCCGCATTCCGCCGGCCGACTGGAAACCGAAGGGCTGGACGCCACCGGCGGAGGCCAAGAAGATGGTCACCAAGCGCCACGTGCATATCGACCAGGCGCTCAGAACCCCGCAGTTCTACCTGCTATGGCTGATCCTGTGCCTCAACGTCACCGCCGGCATCGGCATCCTCGGCCAGGCATCGGTCATGATCCAGGAAATGTTCAAGGGCAACATCACGCCGGAAGCTGCCGCCGGCTTTGTCGGCCTGCTTTCGCTGTTCAACATGGGCGGGCGCTTCGTGTGGTCGTCGGCGTCGGATTATTTAGGCCGCAAGAACACCTACTTCCTGTTCTTCGCCCTCGGCACTTTCCTCTATTCCATGCTGCCCACCTTCAGCGGCGAGGGCAACATCGTGCTGTTCATCGCCGCCAGCGCCGTCATCCTCAGCATGTACGGCGGCGGCTTCGCCACCATCCCGGCCTATCTGGCGGACATCTTCGGTACCAAGTACGTCGGCGGCATCCACGGCCGGCTGCTCACCGCCTGGTCCACCGCCGGCGTACTCGGCCCGGTGCTGGTCAACTACATCCGCGAATACCAGATCAGCCAGGGCGTGGCCAAGGCTGATGCCTACACCACCACGCTCTACATCATGGCCGGACTGCTCACCGTCGGCTTCGTCTGCAACCTGCTGATGAAGGAAGTGCATGAGAAGCACTACATGAAGCACGACGAAGTGGATGATCCGTTGCAGGGGTGACCTTGCCCTCGGCGCAGCCGGAAACCTCTGAGGAGACAGAAATGGAAAACACCGAAAGCCAGAAAACCGAAAACCACGCCGTCCTGCTCGTGCTGTTCTGGGCCTACGTCCTGATCCCGCTGGGCTGGGGCGTGTTCCAGACTTTCAAGAAGGCGTTGGCGCTGTTTCACTAGATGTATCGCTGCGTCTGGGCCAAATCCCCGCTCGACATCGCCTACCACGACACCGAATGGGGCGTGCCGCAGCATGACGACCGCGCACTGTTCGAATTCCTGGTGCTAGAAGGTGCACAGGCGGGGCTGTCGTGGTCGACCATCCTCAACAAGCGCGCCAGGTACCGTGAGGTATTCGACGACTTCGACCCGCAACGGGTGGCGCGCTACGATGATGCAAAAGTAGCGCAGCTGCTGGCCGACCCAGGTATCGTGCGCAACCGGCTGAAAATCGCGGCGGCGGTCAACAACGCGCAACGCACGCTGCAAGTTCAACAAGAATTTGGCAGCTTCGATGCCTACCTGTGGCGCTTCGTGGACGGCAACCCCATCCAGAATGCCTGGGCTTCATGGCAAGAGGTGCCGGCTACCACGCCGATTTCCGATGCCCTGTCCAAGGACCTCGCCCGGCGCGGCTTCAAGTTCATCGGCTCCACCATCTGCTACGCCATGATGCAGGCGGTGGGCATGGTCAACGACCACAGTGTGGACTGTTTCCGCCATGGCGAAATCCTGACCATGGCAAAGTCCTGAAACCCCTATGGACATTGATTTTGCTGGATTTTTGCTGGCTAGTCGGGCGCGCGCCGTGTTAAAATTACGCCCCCATGAGCAAGCCCCTTTCCTTCATCCGCCGCTGGTCGCGCCTCAAACTCCAGACTGCCGCTGAACCCGCCACACCGGTCCCGACCACTACCCCGGCACTGCCGGCGATGACTGAACTCGGCTTCCGCGCCGACTTCAGCCCGTTCATGCACCCCGAGGTGGACGGTGCAACGCGCCGCACCGCCCTGCGCAAGCTGTTCATGACCGACCACTATCGGACCATGGACGGACTGGACGTATACGTCGAGGACTATTCCCATCCGGCCGAACTGCCGGCGGAACTGTTAGCCACGCTGGATCACGCACAGGCCATGCTGGCGCCAGCAGAAGAAAAGACTTCCGACCCAACCCAGGAAAAACCGGAGTTGGTATGAGTCCGCCCGTACAATCCGTGCTGGCCGCCATCGCGGCCTATCCTGCTCCAAAGCCGGTGCCGGTGGTCGAATACCGCTCGGCCGGACACGTGCTGGTGATCGGCGATACGCCGCAAGCATTGGCGGTGGCGCGCGATCTGGCCGACAAGCTAACGGTGAGCCTGCTGCTAACCAAGCCCGCAGGTGCAACTACGGGCACCAGCCTGCCAATCTTCTACGGCGAGATCGAAATCATCACGGGCTGGCTGGGCGAGTTCACGGCAACGTGGACTGGCGGCAGCGGCAATTTCGACCTGGTACTGAACCTCACCGCCAACCGCTACTTCACCATGCACCAGCCGCCACAAGGCTATTTCGCGCCGGCAGACGTGGCCACGCTGCAGCAGGCCACGGCGGAAATCCTTGACGCGGTAGGTGAGTTCGAGAAGCCGAAATTCTTCCTTTATCAGGAAAAAACCTGCGCCCACAGCCGCTCGCGCCTGCCGGGCTGCGACCGCTGCATCGAGGTATGCTCCACCGAAGCGATCAGTGCCCAGGGCGAGCATATCCGCGTCGAGCCGCACCTGTGCATGGGCTGCGGCGCCTGCGCCACGGTGTGTCCCAGCGGTGCCATGCAGTACAACTTCCCCTCGGTGTCCTACTGGGGCGGCAAGCTGCAGGCGGCACTGGCAGCCTACCGAACGGCGGGCGGCACGGATGCCTGCCTGTTACTGCACAATCCCGGTGACGGCGCCGCACTAGTACAGGCCAGCGCCTTACCGGCAAATGTCATCCCGCTGGAAATTTTCCATGTCGCCAGCATCGGCCTGGACTGGCTGCTGGGCGCACTGGCGCTGGGCGCCGGTCGCGTCGTCATTCTCGCCGCCGGCAGCGAGGCGCCGCAATACCTGACGGCACTGCACACACAGATGGCGCTGGGGTCGAAAATTCTGCAAGAATTGGGCTATGGCGAGGGTCATTTCAGCCTGATCGAAACAGCGGATGCAGCGGCTTTGCAGCAGGCATTGGCAGAGGAAGCGCTAGGCAGCGTGCCGCAGCAGCGGGCTGCGTTCCGCCTGTTCGACGACAAGCGCACCACCCTGGAATTCTGCATCGAACATTTTGCCAACCACGCTCCCACCAGCGTACCAGAGGCGCTTGCCTTGCCGACCGGCGCCCCATTCGGCGCGGTCGAGATCAATGGCGCAGCTTGCACCCTGTGCCTGTCCTGCGTCAGCGTCTGCCCGGCCGCCGCGCTGCAGGATGGCGCCGGCGCGCCGCAACTGAAATTCATCGAGCGCAACTGCGTGCAGTGCGGCTTGTGCGAAAGCGCCTGCCCCGAGGATGCCATCCACCTGCAGCCGCGATTGTTGCTGACCCCAGCCGCCAAGCAGGCGCGCGTGCTGCATGAAGACCGGCCGTTTCCCTGCGTGCGCTGCGGCAAACCGTTCGCCACCACGCACATGGTCGGCGCCATACTGCACAAGCTGGCCGGGCATTCCATGTTTGCCACGCCGGAAGCGAGGCGCCGTTTGCAAATGTGCGGCGATTGCCGGGTGAAGGACACGATGGAAGCCGGGGAAACGATGGCGGTCAAATGAATGCCGTGGCCGGAGACTTGCCGTTGACTGAGGAAGACCAGGCGCGCGCCGGATTGTATGCCTTGCTCGCGCGCCTGCTGTACACCGCGCCGGACGTGCCGCTGTTGCGGGCCATCGCGCAGGCCGATGAACTGGCTGCCGGGTCGAATCTGGCACAAGCATGGCAGGGCTTGCAGGCGGCCTCGACAGTCATGGATGCGGAAGCAGCGGCGCAGGAATACGAACAGGTGTTCATCGGCTTGGGACAGGGCGAGGTGATGCCCTACCTGTCCTGGCATCTGACCGGGTTCCTGATGGAAGAACCGCTGGCCAGGTTGCGCGATGATCTCGCAACGCTCGGACTGGCGCGCGTAGCCGGGGCGGGCGAGCCGGAAGACCATATGGCGGCCATCTGCGAGGTGATGCGTCTGCTGGTGGCGGGCGATGCGGATAGTGCGCCGGCTTCGATCAAACAGCAGCGTGCGTTTTTCGACCGCAATTTGCGGCCGTGGTACACGAAATTTGCGACGCAGCTGGAACTCGCCCCCAGCGCCAACTATTACCGGGCGGTCGCCGGGCTGCTACGCGCCTACATGGACGTAGAAGCGCAGGCCTTCGGCATGGCCGGGTAGCACAGGAATCTGGAATAGGAGTGATGGATATGGAAAAAACCAACATCAAGCGCAGGAATTTCCTGCTCGGCCTGGGACTAGGGGGGATGGGTGCCGCCGTTGCGTTGCTGACCGGCAAGCCGGCGACCGCACCGGAGACCGAAGCTGACACGGCTGAAGCGCCGCCAGCGAGCAAGGGCTACCGCCTGTCGCAACACGTACAAACCTATTACCGCAAGGCGCGCATTTAAGCATGCTACTGAAGAAAAAATCCCCGATGGTCACGCCGGCCCCTGCTAGCGGCTTCGCTTCCTGGCTGGGCAATACCCTGGACAGGCGCGAGTTCCTCAAGCGTTCCGGCCTGACGGCGGGCGCCGGAGTGGCGCTGTCGCAACTGCCGTTCAACATGATCGCCAAGGCCGGAACGAGCGAGTCCAGGACGTCCGGACCGATCGAAACCAGGCGTACGGTGTGCACCCATTGCTCGGTGGGCTGCTCGGTCAACGCGGTGGTGCAGAATGGCGTCTGGATCCGCCAGGAACCGGCCTTCGATTCGCCCATCAATCTCGGCGCGCACTGCGCCAAGGGGGCCTCGGTGCGCGAGCACGGCCACGGCGAGCGCCGGCTCAAGTACCCGATGAAAATGGTGGACGGCAAATACCAGCGCATTTCCTGGGAACAGGCGCTGGAGGAAATTTCCGCCAAATTATTGTCCATTCGCAAGGAATCAGGCCCGGATGCGGTGTACTGGGTAGGCTCCTCCAAACACAATAACGAGCAGGCGTATTTGTTGAGGAAATTTGTCTCGTTCTGGGGCAGCAACAACGTCGACCACCAGGCGCGCATCTGCCACTCCACCACCGTGGCGGGGGTGGCGAACACCTGGGGCTACGGCGCCATGACCAACTCCTATAACGACATCCACAACACCAAAGCGATGCTGTTCGTCGGCTCCAACGCGGCCGAGGCACACCCGGTGGCAATGCTGCACGTCCTGCACGCCAAGGAAAAAGGCGCCAGGATGATCGTGGTGGATCCGCGCTTCACCCGTACTGCCGCCCATGCCCATCAGTACGTGCGGCTGCGCCCCGGCACCGACATCCCGTTCGTGTGGGGCGTGCTGTGGCACATTTTCCAGAATGGCTGGGAAGACCAGCAATTCATCCACGACCGCGTTTACGGCATGGACGATATCCGCCAGGAAGTCGCCAACTGGAGGCCGGACAAGGTGGCCGACGTCACCGGCATCCCCGAGGCTGAGGTTTATCAAGTCGCCAAGACCTTGCACGAAAACCGCCCCGCCACCGTGATCTGGTGCATGGGCATCACCCAGCACACGGTGGGCAACGCCAACACCCGCGCCCTGTGCATTCTGGAACTGGCGCTCGGTAACGTCGGCGTGTCCGGCGGCGGCACCAACATCTTCCGCGGCCACGACAACGTGCAGGGTGCCACCGACGTCGGCCCCAATCCGGAATCGCTGCCCGGCTACTACGGGCTGACAGAACCGGCCTGGAAGCACTGGTGCACGGTATGGGGCGTGGATTACGAGTGGGTGAAGGGCCGCTACGCCTCGCAAGTCATGATGGAAAAACCCGGCATGCCGGTGTCGCGCTGGATCGACGGCGTGCTGGAAAAGAACGAGCACCTCGACCAAGGGCCGAACCTGCGCGCGGCGATCTACTGGGGCATGGCCGCCAACAGCCAGACGCGCGGCGCCGAGATGAAAGCAGCGATGGAAAAGCTGGATCTGCTGGTCGTCATCGATCCCTACCCGGCGGCGGCCTCGGTGATGCAGGACCGCAAGGACAACACCTATCTGCTGCCGGCGGCGACGCAGTTCGAGACCTACGGTTCCTGCACCGCCTCCAACCGCTCCATCCAGTGGCGCGAGCAGGTGATCGAGCCTTTGTTCGAATCCAGGGCCGACCACGTCATCATGTATGCCTTCGCCAAAAAGTTCGGCTTCGAACAGGAACTTTGCGTCAACATCAAGGTGAAGAAAAACCGGCAGGGCTGGGATGAACCGAGCATCGAGGACACCCTGCGCGAGATCAACCGCGGCACTTGGAGTATCGGCTACAGCGGCCAGTCTCCGGAGCGTCTCAAACTGCACATGAAGCATGCGCACACCTTCGATGTCACCACCCTGAAGGCAAGCGAAGGCCCTTGCGCCGGCGACTACTACGGCCTCCCCTAGCCCTGCTGGGGTACGCCGGAGATGAAGCACCCCGGCTCGCCCAACCTGTACGACATCTCGGTGCCGGTAGCCGAGGGCGGCATGGGCTTCCGTGCCAACTTTGGCGTGGAGCGCGACGGCATCAGCCTGCTGGCGGGCGACCATGTCACCGTCAAGGGTTCCGACCTGGAAGGCGGCTACCCGGAGTTTGACCACGTACTGCTGAAAAAACTGGGCTGGTGGCAGGAACTGACGCCGGCCGAGCAAAAGGCCGCC
>DAOMFG010000045.1:0-9870 GCA_035429685.1 Methylophilaceae bacterium
CGGATGCTGTTATTGGCCGCCATGGCGACAGGATTGCTCACCGTAATGTCGTTAGTGGCCTGCAAAAAAAGTTCGGAAAATCCGGTAATGGTTGAAATCTGGACATTTGTAGTTCCCACCGCAGGGGGATCGGCAAACGCGATGTCAGGAGTTCCATTCGGGTTATTCGGTGGTGGCGCCGCGACGGCCGTACTGAGCACAATATTTTGCGGATCCAGCAAGACGCGGCCGCCGATGCCCTCAGTGGCACCAACATTAACACCACCATTGAAATCAAGATTCTGCTTTCCGGAAACTTCTACAAATCCGCCATTACCGGCGCTATTGCCACCCTTCGCCGAGATGTTCCCGTAATATCGGGTGTCCCCGTCGGCCCACACCACCACCTTGCCGCCGTCGCCACGTTCGGTCGCGTCAGCCTTGATCGTGGCAGTAGACGCCACGTAGGTTCTTTGCGCATTCTGAATGTCCGGGTTCTTGCCCTGGTAATCGCCGCCGACCAGCACCGTGCCGCCGCCGGCCGTGCCGGAGGCATCCACGATCGCATGGTCTATCAATGCGACCCGGTCGCCCAGCAGTTTGACCGTACCGCCGACGCCGTGAGAGCCGGTGGCGCTGGTGGTGCCGCCTTGCCGGACTTCGGTGGCGTGAACGGTGATCTCGCCGCCGTTGACGCCACTGGCATTGATGGTGCCGGTATTGGTGGCAAGCGTGCTTTCCAGCCGGATGACACCACCCTTGCTGGTAAGGCTGCCGGCTTCCAGCACGCCGGTGTTGTTGATGACGCTGTTGGTGAGGCCTTCGGCGGCAGCGGCGGTGAGCAGGATGGCGCCGCCTTCGGCCTTGATGGCCTGATGGTTTTCGATCAGGGTGTCGAGCTTGGATGCGCTGACGTCGAGGCCGACCAGGCGGTCGCCGGCAAAGTTGAGGCGGACGTTTTCACCGGCGCCCATGGCAACGGTGCCTTGCGGTGCGTTGAGTTTGCCGTAGTTGCTGATGGCGGGGGCGATAAAGGCGAGGTAGCCGCCGGCAGCGGCATTGATGTCGCCCAGGTTGGTCATGGCGCCGCCGGTGCCGCTGAAGGTGTAGTTGCCGTTGAGGAAGTCCTGGTCGCGGATGTCGAGGGTGGAGACGGCGAGCCCGCCGACGTTGACGCGGGCGCCGTTGCCGAAGATGACGCCGTTGGGGTTGACGAGGAAGACCTGACCGTTGGCGCTGAGTTGCCCTTCGATGCGGGAGGCGGTCGGCCCGCTGACGCGGTTGAGGGCGACGGCGGAGGCGTTGGGCTGGTTGAAGTTGACGAAAGCCTGACTACCGATGTCGAAATTCTGCCAGTTGAGAATGGCTTTCTGGCTGCCCTGGTTGACGTCCATGCGGGTGCCGCTGGTGGTGATGCTGGCTTGCCCGGCAGTCACCGTGCCACCGCCGGGAAGTGCGTTGGAGGCAAGATCGGCGGACCAGGCCGGGAGTGTACCAGTGCCAAGAGCCAGCAACAGCGCGGTCGCGCTGCGATTGAGGCCGCTGCGCTTGCCGTGTGTTCTGGCAAGCTCGGACACTACTGTCCAGGCATTAAGACGTTCATTCCAGATCAGGCGATAGACACGATTCATGACAAGCGGGTTTTCCTGTGAGGTCGCGGTTGATTACTACTCTGCAAACTCTGTACCAACAGACAAATGAAGCAGATTCAAAACGCCCAGCCCAGCCCCAGCCAGGCGCGTGACCGGTTGTCGCGCCCGTCGGCGTTGTCGCCGTTGACAGCGCGTCCGGGGTTGCTGCCGATCATGGTGGCGGCATCCAGATTGGCGGTGAAGCCTTTTGGCAAATTCCAGGTAAAGCCGAAACCGGCGCCAGTCAGCCCGTAGTTGTTGGGCACGCCGGGATAGCCCAGGCCGTTGCCCGTATCCCGGTTGATCCAGACCGTTCCGGCATCGAAGAACAGCCGCGCCATCAGGCTGCCGGGCAATTGCTGGAAGTTTACTGGAATAAGCCAATCCAGCCGCATCAGCAGCGCCTCGTCACCGGTGGCTTCACCTTCCGGGTAGGCGCGGATGCCGCCGCTTCCCCCCAGGATGAACTCTTCCGAAGAGTCCAGATTGCGGTCGCTGGCCTGGCCGGATAACCGGAGATCGAGCTTGGTGCCGTTTGCGAACGGGTGCAGATGTTCGAATTCGGCACGCAGCTTGAGGTAATCACCGGAGGTGTTCAACGTGGCAGCATCAAAACTGGCACTAGCCGGATTCTGGTTCAGGTTGAGGTCGCCGGCCGACAAGGTGGCGAGGTAGCGGTTTTGACCGCGCATGGCGCTATTTACGCCATCCAGCGAAAAGCTCACCACGTCGGCGCGCTTGTTGTCCAACTCGCCGACGGCGGAGGTGTCGCGCAAACGCTTGCGCTCCAAGCTCAAGCCGGCATTCATGATGGCGCGCTGGCTGAGGATCAGCGGGTAACGCGCCTGGGCGCCAAAGACTTCGGCGCTGCCTTTTTCTTCCAGGGCCTTGAATTCGCAGCAGAGCTCGCCGTAGTTGAACTTGGAATAACTGGCGCCCAGCGTCAAGCCACGATAGCCCACCGGGGTCTGGTAGGCGGCAAATACCGCGTCGGAATCGGAGGACTTCATCAGCCAGGTGCTGAGGCGGTCGCCGACGCCGCGCGGGCTGTTGAGGCTGAATTGCGCGGTGGCGCGCTCCTCGCCGCTGTAACGATTGCCATAGTTATCCACGCCCAACTGGCCGCTGAACAAGGGCCCGGATGGCGCCTCGATCACCATGTGCGAGGTGCCGACAGTCGCGCCCGGTTGCAACAGGGCTTGCACCGGCGCGCCGGAACGCTGCTCCATCAGGATCAGGCTGCGTTCCAGTTCCGAACGCTCGATAGGCTGTCCCTCGGCTACCTGATGCGCATCCAGAATGCCCTGCGCATGCTGCCGGTTCAGCCGCGGCGAGTCGCCGGCCTCCACGCCGTCGTACTTGCCCTCGAACACCGCGATATGCACCACGCCGTCGGTGATCTCCTGCGCCGGCAGGTAGGCGCGGGCGAGAAAATAGCCGTGCTCACGATAAGTCTTGGTAATGCGCGCGGCAGCCTGGCGCAGGCCGGCAAGGCTGAGCTCCTGGCCGACCAGATCAGCCAATTGCGCCTGTAGCAGCGCCTCCGGCAGCAGCCTGGCATCGTCGATGACGAACTTTGAAACCTTGATTTTGACGCCCTCGACATCCGCTTCTTCCGCCTTTTCATCGAGCAGCGCCGGGATACTGGAGGATGGCAGGGTCGGCTCATCGGTAGGCGGCGTGGTCTGGTTCAGCAGGCTGCCGGCATTGGGCCGTGGCGGCGTGGCGGCCAATACGCTCTCGCCGCAGAAAATCAGCAAAAGCGAAAAGACGAGCCCGTGCAGCGACGGCAGGGCGCGCATCGAGCGGGGTATGACACTGTTTTTTTTGTGTTTATTCACGGCGGGGTCAACCAAGTCCGGCATTTTACGCCACTTTCGCAGGAGCGCCACCCCCACAAGGCCTAAAATAGCAATCAAGCCGCCTGTCGCAACTGATCGCGGGCAGCCTTGAGGTAGTGCAGCATGGAAGCCAGCGTCAGGACGACGGCCAGATAGATCAGCAGCGTACCCACCTGCAAGGAATTGATCCCCAGAATCGGCTCGGCGTACAGCAGGAAAAGGATGGCAGCCATCTGGGCCGATGTTTTCAGCTTGCCGACCATGGCCACCGCCACGCTGCCGCCTTCTCCCAGCGACGCCATCCACTCGCGCAGCGCCGAAATGGCGATCTCGCGGCCGATGATGATGAGCGCGACCACGGCGCCGACGCGGCCGAGCTCGACCAGCACGATCAATGCCGCCGCCACCATCAGCTTGTCCGCCACCGGGTCGAGAAAGGCGCCGAAGGCCGAAGTCTGGTTGAGGCGGCGCGCCAGCCAGCCATCGAGCCAGTCGGTGACGGCGGCAACGGCAAAAATCAGCGTGGCGGAAAAATTAACCCAATGCGCGGGGATCACATCGGGCGGCAGGTAAAAAATGCCGACGAATACCGGGATCAGCACAATGCGCAGCCAGGTCAGCAGGGTGGGGATATTCCAGTGAATATGCATCAATGCAGTTCCTGATAAATCTTCTCAGCCAGAGTTTGGCTGATGCCCTCGACTTGCGCAAGCTCGTCCACACTGGCCTTGAGTACGCCGGCCAGCCCACCGAAGCGGGTCAGCAGTTTCTGCCGCCGCTTGGCGCCGACGCCGCCGATTTCCTCCAGCGACGACGTGGTGCGCGCCTTGCCGCGCCGTCCGCGATGCCCGGTAATGGCGAAGCGGTGCGCCTCGTCGCGGATCTGCTGCAGCAGGTGCAGGCCGGGGTTGTCCTTGGGCAGCCGCAGCGCGTCGTCGCGGCCGGGGAAGATCAGTTGCTCCAGCCCCGGCTTGCGCTCCTCGCCCTTGGCGATACCCACCAGCAGCACGTCCGGCAAGCCGACCTCCTGCATCACCTCCACCGCCACCCCCAACTGCCCCTTGCCACCGTCGATGAAGATCAGGTCCGGCAGCTTGCCCTCGCCCGAGGCGATCTTGGTATAGCGCCGCGTCAATGCCTGTTTCATCGCCGCGTAGTCGTCGCCAGCGGTAATGCCCTCGATGTTGTAGCGGCGGTATTCCGAACTCTGCATCGCGCCCTTGTCGAATACCACGCACGACGCCACCGTCGCCTCGCCCATGGTGTGGCTGATGTCGAAGCATTCGATGCGCTCCGCGCTTTCCGGCAAATCCAGCGCCTCACGCAGCGCCAGCAGCCGGCCTTCCTGCGTGGTCTTCTGCGCCAGGTGCTGGCGCAGCGCCAGTTCGGCATTGGTCTCTGCCATCTTCAGCCAGACGCGGCGGTCGCCGCCGGCATAGGCGCTGATCTGCACCTTTTTGCCGGCGCGCTCGCCCAGGATTTCTTCCAGCCCGTCCTGCTCCAGCGCCACGCCGGTGATGATGAGCGGCGGCACCGGCTGTTGCAGGTAATGCTGCTCGAGGAAGGCCTGCAACACGGTTTGCGTGTCGCAATCCTCGATATTTTTCGGGAAATAACTGCGATCGCCGACGTGCCGCCCGCCGCGGATCATCACCAGGTTGACGCACATGGCGCCGCGCTCCTCCACGCAGGCCACCACGTCGGCGTCGCCGCTGCGAAAATCGCTGACGAACTGGCGCGCCTGCACCTGGCGCAGACTCTGGATGCGGTCGCGGTACACCGCCGCCAGCTCGTACTTCTGCTGCTCCGCCGCCGCCGTCATGCACGTGGAAAGATCCTCTATCACCTGCTGCTCGCGCCCTTCCAGGAACATCGCCGCATGCTCCACGTCATGTCGGTAATCTTCTGCCGCAATATAACCCACGCACGGCGCAGTGCAACGCTCGATCTGGTATTGCAAACACGGCCGCGAGCGGTTGCTGAACACCGAGTTTTCGCAGGTGCGCAGGCGGAACACCTTCTGCAGCAGCTGGATGCTCTCGCGCACCGCCACCGCATTGGGGAACGGGCCGAAGTAGCGGCTGCCCTTCTGCTGCGTGCCGCGATGGAAGGCCAGGCGCGGGAACTCGCCGCCGGACAGCATGATGTAGGGATAGGACTTGTCGTCGCGGAACAGCACGTTGTAGCGCGGCATCAGCGACTTGATGAGGTTGTTCTCCAACAGCAGCGCCTCCGCCTCGGAGCGCGTCACCGTGGTCTCGATGCGCGCGATCTGCGACACCATCATGCGCGTGCGCGGGCTGGGCAGGGTTTTCTGGAAGTAGGAGGAAACGCGCTTTTTCAAATCGCGCGCCTTGCCGACGTAAATCACCTCATCCTGCACGTTGATCATGCGATAAACGCCCGGCAGGTTGGGCAATGTTTTCAGGATAGGCTTGGGGTCGAACCCCGGTTTTTCTTCAGACACCACTTTCAAACCCTTGCAAAACACCCGAGCGCCGCCGAGGCAAGGCGCGAATACGGCATGAAACCGGAGTTTACATAGCAGTAAATGAGGATTTCTGGCCGCGTTCGCAACACCGCATCGGCAAGCAAAGTGTTTTGCATTCCTATTCGTCGAGGAGTTTCCCTGCTATAGCCCAATCCTCGTAATCCACCTCCTCGAAGGTGATGTAGGTGTACTGCGGCGGCTTGTGCGCATGGCGCTGCAGGGTGGCGGTGATTTCCTCGGCGATCTTCGCCTTCTGTTCGCGGGTCACGCTGCCCGCCAGCTTGACATTGACGTAAGGCATTTCAGACTCCTTTCACAATTGATTCAAAAACCGCATGGAACATCGCCTCGGTAAGGCGCCTGGTCTGCGTATTGTAGCGGCTGCAATGGTAACTGTCGTAGAGGATGCGGCCATCCGGCAACGCATGGCGCGCGGCATGTCCAAAGCGGTAGGCGGAGGCCTTGAGGCCAAGCGCCTTCAGCACCGCCGCATGCGCCACATTGCCCAGCGCCAGAATGGCGGCATCACGCGGCAACGCGGCAATCTCCGCCGCCAGGTAGCCGTTGCACTGCGTCACCTCGCGCCCTTCCGGCTTGTTCTCCGGCGGCAGGCATTTCACCGCATTGGTGATGCGGCAACCGCTCAACACCAGCCCATCGTCCGCCGACACCGAAACCGGCGCGCTGGCATAGCCATACTTGTGCAGCGTCTGGTACAGCAGGATGCCGGCATAGTCACCGGTAAACGGCCGGCCGGTGCGGTTGGCCCCATGCATGCCGGGCGCCAGCCCGACGATCAGCAACTTCGGCTGCGCATCGCCAAACGGCGGCACCGGACGGGCGAAATAGCCCGGCTCCCTGGTTTTTACTTCGTCCAGAAAAGTGGCAAGACGCGGGCAGCGGCGGCAGGAGGGGTTAAAGTCAGTCATTTAGTTCCAAAACCTAGAAACCAGAAAATAACCTCTTGAAAGATCTTGGCTTCCGGTTATATGCTGGCTTGCAAATGGAAAACCCGGCGGGTTGCCCCGCCGGGCTTGGATACAGAATCTTTCGATTCTTTATTGTAGCAACGGCTCTCACCCCGGATGAACTACAACGATTGGAATATTACGGAGAACAGGCATGACAAGCAAGAATAAAAATCTCGGCCCCCTCACATTCGGTCTGGACATCGGCATCGCCTCGGTCGGCTGGGCGGTACTGGGCGAAAACCGCATCATAAACCTTGGCGTGCGCTGCTTCGACAAGGCGGAAACCGCCGACAAGGGTGAATCACTCAACCTTGCCCGCCGCATGGCAAGGCTGCTTCGCCGCCGCTTGCGCCGCCGCGCTTGGCGGCTCACCAAACTGGCACGACTACTCAAGCACGGCGGTGTGATTGGCGATGTCAATTTGCTCAAGGTATCTCCCGGCAAAGGCACACCCGCTGCACAGCCTTGGCAACTCCGTGTAGAAGGCCTCGACCGCAAGCTTGAATCCGAAGAATGGGCGCGCGTGCTGTATCACCTCTGCAAGCATCGCGGCTTTCACTGGATGAGCAAGGCCGAGGAAAAGAAAGCCGACGACGATAAGGAAGGCGGCGCGGTCAAGAAAGGGCTGGCTGGCACGAAAAAGCTCATGCTGGAAAAAAGCTACCGCAGCGCCGCCGAAATGGTGTTGGCCGAATTCCCCGACGCCCAGCGCAACAAGCGTGGCGATTATAGCAAGGCGCTTTCGCGCGTGTTACTGGCGGAAGAAATGCAGCACCTGTTCGAACAACAGCGCAAATTCGGCAACCCGCACGCTACGGCCCAACTTGAAGCGGCACTGCTTGACAGAAAAACCGGGTTGTTCTGGGCGCAAAAGCCCGCGCTGTCCGGCGAGGCGCTGCTCAAAATGTTGGGCAAATGCACCTTTGAGAAAGGCGAATACCGCGCGCCCAAAGCCAGCTTCACCGCCGAGCGCCATGTCTGGCTGACGCGCCTCAACAATCTGCGCATCGTGGTAGATGGTAAGACACGCTCATTAACTGAAGCAGAGCGGCGCTTTGCGCTGCCATTGCCTTATCTGCAAGCTGGCGACTTCAGTTACAAGCAGCTTGGCAACGCGCTGGTAAAGGAGGGTTTCCTGCAAAAGGAACACTTCAAGTTCGCTGGCCTCTCGTACCCAAGCGACAAACAAAAAGAAGAAGAAAAAACCAAAAACCCGGAAGACGAAAAACTGGTCAAGCTCCCCGGTTGGCAGGAATTGCGCAAAGCTCTGAAAGAAGCCGGGCTGGATGACGAATGGCAAAAAATCTCCGTCGCCGCGTTGGACGGCCAACCGCAACTGCTGGACGAAATCGCCCGCGTGCTTTCTGTTTACAAGGAGGACGAAGAAGTTGAGCGCGAACTCGGGAAGCTGGATTTGCCGAACAAGACCGCGATGATGGAAGCCTTACTCACCACCCGCTTCGACAAATTCAGCAACCTGTCGCTAAAAGCCCTTTACAACATCCTGCCGCATATGGAAGCGGGACTACGCTACGACGAAGCCTGCACACTAGCGGGCTACCACCACAGCCAGTTGCATGAGGTCGGTGCGGGCGAGCATAAAACCCTGCCGCCCTTCTATGCCGGGCGCGACAAGGATGGCCGCCTGAAATTCGTTGATGACATGGACATCCCGCGCAACCCGGTTGTGCTGCGCGCGCTCAATCAGGCGCGCAAGGTGGTCAATGCGCTTATCAAGGTTTACGGCTCACCGCATGAGGTGCATATCGAAATGGCACGGGATCTGTCTCGTAATTTCGATGAGCGTCGCGACATCAAAAAATCGCAGGACGAATTCCGCGACCGCAACGAAAAAGACCGTGCTGCCTTCAACACCGAATACAACACCAGTGGCGAACTGAAAGGCCGGGAATTCGAGAAATGGCAGCTCTATCGTGAACAACATGGCAAATGCGCTTACTCACTGGAGCCGCTGGATATCAACCGTCTGTTTGAAATGGGCTATGCTGAAATAGACCACGCCCTGCCCTATTCGCGCAGCTTTGACGACAGCAAGAACAACCGCGTACTGGTACTCGCCGCCGAGAACCGCAACAAGGGCAACATGACGCCGTTTGAATATCTGGACGGCAAAACCAACAGCGAGCGCTGGCGGCAGTTCGTGGCTTTTGTTGAATCCAACAAAACTTACCGCCAGGCCAAGCGCAACCGCCTGCTCAAAAAGGATTTTGGCGAGGAGGAAGCCCAATCATTCCGTGATCGCAACCTCAACGACACCCGCTATATCTGCCGTTTCTTCAAGAACTACGTCGAGCGTTATCTCAAGTTGGCAGATGACAGCGAAGCCAAGCGTTGCGTGGTGGTCAGCGGCCAGTTGACATCCTTCCTGCGCGCCCGCTGGGGGCTGGTCAAAGTGCGTGGCGACAGCGACCGCCACCATGCGCTGGATGCCGCCGTGGTCGCGGCTTGCAGCCATGGCATGGTCAAGCGGCTTTCCGATTACTCGCGCCGCAAGGAACTGGAAAAAGCACGTGAAGGCTTCATCGACATGGAAACTGGCGAAATCGTGAACCCTGCCATGCTTGACCGGCTGGAACAACACTTCCCCGCTCCGTGGCCACCTTTCCGGCAAGAGCTATTGGCACGGCTCAACGAAGACAATCCGGCAGCCCTGCGTGCTGAAATTGAACACCTCGGCAGCTATCCGCCAGAAGCACTGGACGAACTGCATCCCCTGTTTGTCTCGCGCGCTCCGCAACGGCGCAACAGCGGTGCGGCACACAAGGAAACCATCTATGCCCAGCCAGAGCGCCTGAAAACGCAGGGGGGCGTCACTCAAAAGGTGGCTGTCACCAGTCTGAAAACGAGCGACATAGACAAGCTGATCGATCCACACCGCAACGAAAAACTCTATGCCTCCCTGCGGTCATGGGTGGAAAAACGTGAGGATCGCGAAA
>DAOMFG010000046.1:0-9790 GCA_035429685.1 Methylophilaceae bacterium
CGGCACGAAGACCTCGTTGAGCGCCGCCCCCACCGCCGCCGGCTCATCCGGCGGCTTGCCGGTGTAGGTGCTGTGGTAGATGGGGTCGCGACGCAAGGCAATGTGGGTGATGGTGAACACGGGAAACTTGCCCACCTCGTTGTAATAGCCGGTATGGTCACCGAACGGGCCTTCTGGCGCGGTTTCTCCTGGCGCAATATGGCCCTCCAGCACGATTTCCGCGCCGGCCGGCACCTGCAAGTCACTACTCACACACTGCACGATTTCGCTCTTGCCGCCTCGCAGCAGGCCGGCGAACTGGTATTCCGACAGCGTATCCGGCACTGGCGTCACCGCACCCAGGATGGTGGCAGGGTCGGCGCCCAGTGCTACGGCGACCGGGAATGGTTCGCCCGGATGCGCCGCACACCAGTCGCGGAAGTCCAGCGCGCCGCCGCGATGCGGCAACCAGCGCATGATGACCTTGTTTTTGGCGATTACCTGCTGCCGGTAGATGCCCAGATTCTGCCGCTCCTTCAGCGGCCCCCTGGTCACCGTCAGCCCCCAGGTGATGAGCGGCGCCGCGTCGCCCGGCCAGCAGGTCTGGATCGGCAGCCTGGACAAATCCACCTCGTCACCCTCCCACACCACTTCCTGGCAAGGGGCGCGGCTGACGATTTTCGGTGCCATGTCCAGCACCTTTTTGAACTTGGGCCACTTGTCCCAGGCGTCGCGCAGCCCTTTAGGCGGTTCCGGCTCCTTGAGGAAAGCCAGCAGCTTGCCCACTTCGCGCAGCGCCTCCACGCTTTCCTCGCCCATGCCCAGCGCCACCCGGTGCGGGGTGCCGAACAGGTTGCCCAGCACCGGCATGGAGTGGCCAATCACGTTCTCGAACAGTATGGCCGGGCCGCCCGCCTTGAGCACGCGGTCGCAGACTTCCGTCATTTCCAGTTGGGGACTGACCGGCACGCGTACGCGGCGCAGTTCGCCCTGGGCTTCAAGCTGGCTGATGAAGTCGCGCAAGTCCTTGTATTGCATGGCATGGCATCCGGATGATTTACGCGA
Organism: Methylophilaceae bacterium; assembly: GCA_035429685.1. GTDB lineage: Bacteria > Pseudomonadota > Gammaproteobacteria > Burkholderiales > Methylophilaceae > DAOMFG01. The sequence goes on from DAOMFG010000046.1 coordinate 1,045, forward strand.
CAGTTTACACAGGAAGTCCTTGCCAGCGCACGATTTCGGCTAAAATCAGCGCTTTGCAGATCGATGAGGAAACACAATGCAAGCACGGGTGAAGTGGGTCGAAAACGTATGTTTCGTGGGAGAGTCGGAAACCGGCCATGCGCTGGTCATGGACGGTGCGCCGGAGTCCGGCGGGCGCAACCTCGGCATGCGCCCCATGGAACTGCTGCTGATCGGCATGGGCGGCTGCACCTCGTTCGACGTCGTGACGATCCTGAAGAAGGGGCGCCAGCAGATCACCGACTGCTACGTGGAACTGAAGGCGGAGCGTGCGGAAACGGTGCCCAAGGTATTCACGAAAATCCACGCCCACTTCGTCGTCACGGGTCGCGGACTCAATCCGGCGCAGGTGGAGCGCGCCATCAACCTGTCGGCGGAGAAATACTGCTCGGCCTCGCTGATGCTCGGCAAGACCGCCGAGATCACGCACGATTTCGAGATTGTCGAGGCGTAGCCTCAAGAGAGAAATCTAGGCTGGGCAGGGTTTATCTGCCCACCCTACGCCTGCATCACATTTGCAAGGTAAGACGAGGCTATCATTTCATTGCGTGCGCGGCGATTGGCGTACTGAGAATAACAAACACATCGTCGGATGTTTCAGATCGTTCGACCTTGAGAATTGGGTAGACTCTACTAAGGTCTGCATGCTTGGCCCAGACGCTTGGGCCTCTTAAGCCTGTCGGTGGGGCAGAGAGGACTGCATAGCCCCTACCACCAGCCTCAAGAGTTTCAATTGACCGCTTACGTCCTGCGTAGCCGACACGCTGAGTATCTCCCTTGATGGCGTGACTTTCCGCATCGAAACACCTGACGCGAAGATATGCGCTAGGCAGAGCGTGCTCTCGAATCCGCTGCCCGGGTGCCTGCCAGAGTTGCATGAGTACTGATCCTGCCTCATTTATAGAGTCCCAAGAATTGGCCACCGACCCATAGGGTTTGAAGCCCGTTGAACGCAAAAATTCTGTCACAGTCATAGGTGGTTCTCCTCAGCAAGTAATGCGCCAAACGTCCAACGTTCTCTATATATCACCCTCAAGCCAACCTCACCCCCAGCGCTTCTCCTTTCTCCACCAGCACAAACAACCGATCAATATTGGGATGCTTACCAGGATTCAGCCGAGCATCCTCGGTATGCTCGGCATAAAGCTCGCAGCCAACCCGCGCGGCTTCCGGGGTGATGCTGCCGAACTGCTGGGCGAGGTGCAGGTAGAGGCGTAGGGAGCCTTGGCTGCCGGGTTTGTTTTCGATGGTGCCGACGAGGTTGCCGGCGGCGTCGAGCAGTTCCAGTTTGGCGATACCGTCGATCGACGGGAAGGTTTCCAGGTTTTCCTTGAAGCTGGGCATGGCGGGTTGTTCCTTGGTTGTAGCGCAGAGCCTGCCCTTGAGTGCTTGAATCGGGGGCGGCCTCGCCTGCTGGCTTTACCCCTCACCCCAACCCTCTCCCACAAGGAGAGAGGGGGAGCGCGGTTTTAATCATATCCAATAGGCGGTTTTCGTCAGTATTTTTGAAGTGAGTTTCATAGCCATCTTCACCGGCAGCGGCAGTTCGGCGCCGCCGTGGTGCAGGGCGGTGGTGGCGTGTTTGGCTTCGTCGATTTTCATTTGTTCGAGGATGGCGCGGCTCTTTTCGTCCTGCGGCGGCAGGCTCTGCAGGTGGCCTTCGATATGCTTGCCGACCTGGTTCTCGGTCTCGGCCAGAAAGCCCAGGTTCCATTTATCGCCCAACGCACCGGCCAGCGCACCGAGGGCAAAAGAGCCGGCGTACCACAGCGGGTTGAGCAGGCTCTTGTGGCTGCCCAGCTCGTAAATGCGCTTCTCGCACGAGGCCAGATGCTCGGTTTCTTCCTGCGAAGCCTCGCGCAGCGCGGCTTCCGTGGCGGGGTTGCGCGCCGTCAGCGCCTGGCCGTTGTAGAGCGCCTGGGCGCAGATCTCGCCGCTGTGGTTGACGCGCATCAACGCGGCAGCGTGGCGCTTTTCCTGCTCGCTGAGCGGGGACTCGACCTGATCGCGGTCCGGAAACGGACGCACGCTCTGTGCCTGTGCCAGCACGGTGCGCAGGCCTTTGTCGAACTCGATAATCAGTCGATCAAGCATTTTTCCATCCCAATTGTCTGGCGAGTATCACCACAGGGTGCGCCACCTCGACCTTTATGCCGTCATCCCGCAGTCCGGCGGCGATGTGCAGGGCACAGCCGATGTTGGAGGTTGCCAGCAGCGTCGCGCTCGATGCACGGCAGGCGCTCATTTTATCATCGCGCAGTTGTCGTGCCATCGCCGGCTGGGTGAGCATGTAGGCGCCCGCCCCGCCGCAGCATTGGGTATTGCCTGGCAAGGGTTTGACTTCGGCGCCGGGAATGCGCCGCAACAGGCTGTAGACTTCCTCGTGCTGGCGCATGGTGTTGCGCAGCGAACAAGCATCGTGCACGTGGATGGTGGCTTCCAGTTGGGCCGGCTCGATCCCATTCCAGTTCGCCTGTCCCAGGAACGCGGCGATGTCGGTGGCACGCTTGCCGAAGTGGTCACGCAGCCCGGCGCCGCAGCCGCTGACGACGCTGATCAGGGGCATGTCGGCCAGTGCGGCGAACGCGCGCGCATTTTTTTCCAGCATGCGTGCCGAGGCGGCGGCATCTCCCGATTGCCGCGCGATGCCGCCGCAGCAGCATTGCTCCGCAGGGACATGGACGGTATAACCGAGCCGGTTGAGCACGAAGATGGTAGCGCGCAGCGTATCGGCGTCAGCGATGGCCGAAATGCAGCCGAGGAACAGCGCCACTTCGCCGCGCACCTGCTCGGCTGGGTAGACGCTGCGCCAGTTTTCCTGTGCCGGGATGGCCGGCAGCAGCGCATCGGCCTGCCGGAGTTTTGGCAGCATTGCGGCCGCCAGAAGCCGCAAACCGCTGATCTGAGCGAAACGCAATGCGTGACCGGCAAGCGACAACATGGCCCGGCGTTCCAGCAGCCATGTTACTGCACGCTGTATCAACGTGGCTGGCAAAGCAATGATGGCGCGCGCTGCATCGACCAGTGTGCCGTAGGCGACGCCATTGGGGCAGACGTTTTCGCAGGCACGGCAGGACAGGCACAGGTCGATGTGCTGCACAAAACGCTTGCTGGCCGGCAAGCGGCCCTGCGCCACGGCGCTTATGAGTTGGATGCGGCCGCGCGGCGAGTCGGCTTCGGACTGGGTTTTGCGATAGGTGGGACAATGCGGCAGGCACAGGCCACAGGCGACGCAACGGTCTGCTTCCTTGGCCAGTTTGGAGAGATGTGAAATGGATTCGGCGTTCATGCAAACGGGCGGCTGACGCCGCCCGGCTATCGCATTTACTTCTTCTGCAGAATCTGCAGACCCTTCAGCAGGTTCATCGCCTGCGTGAACTGGTAGTCGCTCTTGGTACCCGGTTCCATCGGCGCATTTTTGTCGCCACTCTTGTCATTCTCATCTCCGGCGGGTGGCGCGATGACCTTGGCCGGTTGCTCGGGGGCGCTGGGCTTTTCGCCATCCCTGGGGTTGGACAGGTGGCGGGTCAGGTCGGCCTCGCGGAAATTCATTCCCTGCTCGGCGTTGTTGACCGTAGCCTCTTCCGCCTGGATGTCGGGGACGATGCCCTTGGCCTGGATGGAACGGCCATTGGGCGTGAAGTAGCGCGCCGTGGTGAGCTTGATGGCGGTACCGTTGTTCATTGGAAGGATGGTTTGCACCGAACCCTTGCCGAAGCTCTGGGTGCCGAGAATGATGGCGCGCTTGTGATCCTGCAGGGCGCCGGCAACGATTTCGGAGGCAGAAGCGGAGCCGCCATTGATGAGCACGACCATCGGCACGGTTTTCAACTCGGGCGGCAGTCCCTTGATGTAATCCTCGGCTGGGCCGCTGCGCACGTAGTTTTCCGGGCTGGCAGTGAGGCGCATCTTGGCATCCGGCACGCGGCCCTCGGTATAGACCACCAGTTCGCCTTTGGGAATGAAGGCGGCCGACACCCCGACCGCGGCATTGAGGAGGCCGCCAGGGTTGTTGCGCAGGTCGAGCACGACGCCTTTCAGGCCGTCCTTGTTCTCGTCGACCATGGCCTTGAGCGCCTTGGCCAGATCGGCACCCGTGTGCTCCTGAAACTGGGTGATGCGCACATAGCCGTAACCCGGCTCGACGGATGGCTTGCTCTTGACGCTTTGCACCTTGACAATGGCACGAGTGAGCGTGACCACGATAGGTTTGTTTTCGCCCTTGCGCAGGATCGTCAGTACGATTTTCGTGTCTGGCTTGCCGCGCATGAGCTTGACCGCCTCGGTCAGCGTCATGCCCTTGACCGGTGTTTCGTCAAGCTTGATGATGAGGTCGCCTGGTTTCAGGCCGGCCTTGTAGGCTGGGGTGTCCTCGATCGGCGATACCACCTTGACGAAGCCATCTTCCATGCCGACCTCGATGCCAAGGCCGCCGAATTCGCCCTGCGTGCCGGCCTGCAAGTCCTTGAAGGCATCCTCATCCAGATAGGCGGAGTGCGGATCGAGGCCCGACAGCATGCCGCTGATGGCCTCGGAAATAAGTTTCTTATCCTCCACCGGCTCGACGTAATCACTCTTGACCTTGCCGAACACTTCGGCAAATGCGCGCAGATCCTCCAGCGGCAGCTGGGTCTTGGCGTCCTTATCGGCGATGGCGGAGTAATTGAGACTCAGCATGATGCCGAGAATTGCGCCGACGCCAATCAAGCCGAATTTTTCGAATTTAGCGCGCATTGTCACGGGTTCCTTAAAACGCTTGTGGAGGCTGTGTGGGACAGCAAATTTTACAAAGCGTTTATTTTCCGCTATTTGGCACGCTCATGCAAAGCCAAAAGACAGGCTTGCCGATTTCATCGAGAAACAAGCCTGCCCCCATTCCGATCGTCAGAACTCGTATTCGGCCTGCATTCTGAAGTTGTTGTCCAACGACGCACTGGTGGTCCCGAACAGCCACGCAGCGTTCCACTTGAGGGCCTGCTTGTCCCCAAGGTTTATTTTGCCGAACGCCGCTGGTCCAAGGCGGTGGCTTTGCGCATTGGAATTTTCCCAGTGGTTCCATTCGCCCATGTCACCGAAGCCCTGGGCACCAAATTCAAAGGCTGGCTGCCAGCGGTATTTGACTTGCCACTGGTAGCCCATTTCGGTGTTGTAGCTCTCGCCATCGTTGGGGCCGAACTTGCGCTCGAACAGCAGGTTGCCGTTCAATTGCACTCTGCCTACATCGGTTTGCAACAGCGGCCCTAGCTTGAATTCGTAAGGTGTGTCGCGGCGATCACTGAAGGGGAACTCTATTTCCGTAATCAGTCCGAGTTCGAACGGGTATTTTCCGGTTTCGATCAACTGGAACTTGTTTTCCCACTCTCCCAACGTCAGGCGCTCGCTACCTTCGCGCTCGCGCTTCAGATAAATTTCGCTAAACCAGTACTCCGTCGCACCATAGCCAAAGCCCAGCATTGACACCTGCTTGCGCTCATCGTCCGGCCGCTGTTCGGCCGTGCCGTACTTGAATTCGATTTCCCGCTCACCGTATTCCACGGTGGGCATATAGACATAGTCAGCCGGACCGGCGGCGACGATGCCGGAATAAAGGGCGCCTAATATCAGCGCCAATCTTGTTCTTTTCATGATGCAACTGCTCCTTGAGAGGTGGATTTCGAAATTCGTTTGTTCCATTTCATGCCCAGGCCGATGGCAATCAGTGTGATGACATAAAAAACTATCTGCATGCCGGCCGGACGCGCGTCGTAACCGGTCAGACTGTGCAGCAGCATCCCTGCAACGGAATGCTCGGGCAGCAATACCGAGGTGTCCCACAATGGCGCGGCCAGGCTAGGCAGCAGATCGGCCTGAATCAGAAAGCGTGCAGCCTGCGAGGCCATGCCGGCAGCCAGCAGCAGCACCAGAGCAGCGGTGGCGGCGAAAAACCAGCGTATCGGGATCTTCAGCAGGCCGGCATATAGCGCATAACCGACCACGATGCCGGCTGCCACACCGATCAGGCCTCCCAGCAGCATGGCGGATACTCCGGTGCCATCCGATGCGGCGATGCCATACAGGAACAGCACGGTTTCCGAGCCCTCCCGCAGCACCGCCAGCCCGACGACCACCAGCAAGATGGAGCATTCGCTGCGTCCCTCGCGGATATTTCTTCCGACGCTGCGCGCATCGAATGCCAGTGCCGCCCCGTGCGAGGCCATCCAGATGTTGTGCCAGGCCAGCATCAGTACCGCAATGCCGAGTACGATGGCGTTGAACAGTTCCTGGCCGATGCCGCTGGCCATGGCGGCAATGGTGTCGGTGGATGCGGCGACCAGGCCAGAGCCGGCCAGCCCCGTCAGAAGGCCAGCCGCGATCCAGCGTTTGCGGCCTGGAATATCGCGTGTGGCGGCGGCAACGATGCCGATAATGATGGCGGCTTCCAGCACTTCGCGAAAAACGATAATGGCAGTTCCGAACATGGATGGCTCCGATCTATTATTTGGCGATGATGACGCCCTGGGCGGTGCGCTCGTGGAACTCGCCAAAGAACGGGTAACGGCCCGGTTCCAGCGGTCCGATGTACATGCTAGAGGAGCTGTTGCCGGCGATTACTTTCTCGCGGTTGAGCGGGTAGCTTTCGAATTCTTCCGGCGTCGCGTCCTGGTTCACGACCAGCAACTTGATCTTTTTTCCTGCCGGAACTTCGAGTTGCGCCGGCTGGAACGCATGATTCCTGATGGTCAGCGTGAAATCAGTATCAGCGGCAAATACAGTGACTGGAAACAGCAAGGTGACAAGTGCTATACGGCTCACGATTGGATTCCTCTCGTTCATTTTTTATTAATGATAACGATTCGCATTTATATATGCAAGGCTTTTCTAATTTGCCCCGTGCTTGCAACTTTTTTCTGCTGGCGCTCTCCACTAACAGAATTTATGCTCACCCGTTATGAACATACGCAAACATAGCTTCGGATTTCTCATCACACTGCTGCTGACAAGTTGCGCCATCCATCCGTCAATAGAGCAGCGCCCAGTTACGTCGCCACCGGCCGAGCCTTCAACGGCTAAGCCGGAAGCCAAGCCAACACCTCCAAAAGTGGCACTGGTGCTGGGCGGCGGGGCAGTGCGCGGGTTTGCCCATGTGGGCGTGATCAAGGTGCTGGAGGCGCAGGGCATCGTGCCGGACATGGTGATTGGTACCAGTGCAGGCAGCGTGGTGGGGGCGCTTTACTCGGCCGGTTACAGCGGTTTCGAGTTGCAGAAAATCGCGTTCAAACTGGACGAGGATAGCGTGGGCGACTGGGCCATCCCCGGCCGTGGGTTCATCAAGGGCGAGGCTCTACAGAACTACATCAACAAGGCGGTGCGCGGCCAACCCATAGAGAAGTTGAAAAAACCATTCGCTGCTGTCGCCACCGACTTGCAGAGCGGTGAGCAGATGGTGTTCCGGCGCGGCAACACCGGCCAGGCGGTGCGTGCCTCCAGCAGCGTACCGGGCGTATTTCAGCCGGTGACCATCAACGGGCGGGAATATGTGGACGGCGGCCTGACCAGTCCGGTACCGGTCAGAGTAGCGCGAGAAATGGGCGCGGACGTAGTGATCGCGATAGACATCGCCGGCAAGCCCAAATATCGCAAGGTTGAAGGCCTGACCGATGTCCTGCTGCAAACCTTCGCCATCATGGGGCAATCCATCAGCAGCCGTGAACTGCTGGATGCTGACGTGGTGATACGGCCGGAGACAGGCAGCTTTGGCTCAGCCGACTTTGACAAAAAGCACGAGGCGATCCTGGAAGGGGAGAAAGCGGCGCAGGCCCTGCTGCCGCTTATTCGGCAGAAACTTCAGCAAGCTGCCGAGCGGAAACCGGCAAACGGCGCGCCCCGTTAAAGCGCTTAGCCCAGTAGCTATCGTTCATATCCACGATACGGATATCGCCGCCGCTGGACGGCGCATGGATGAAACGACCTTCTCCCATATAGATCCCGACGTGGGAGAACGCACTTTTCAAAGTATTGAAGAACACCAGATCACCGGGCTGCAACTGATCGAGCGGAATGGCCTGCCCCAACTGGCTGATGGCGCGCGCGCCGTGCGGCAGTGTCAGACTGGCGGCCTGCTGGAATACGTACCTGACGAAACCGCTGCAATCGAAGCCGGTTTCCGGCGACTTTCCACCATATTTGTACTGCACCCCGGTCAGACTCAGCGCGTTGAGCAGCACTTCCTGAGCGACGTTCGGCCACTGCGTGGCAGGCTGGGCAACAACATCACTTTGCTGACTGGCAGCCGTGCCTTCGGCATGGGCAAGGCCACCGCCAAGGGCGAAACACAGTGCAAGAATGTATCCGGGGTAGCGCATGCGCATGAATTCTAATTGAAAAATCATGATGTTGTAAACATTACGACGCATTTTCTGCGCGCTCGGATTTCATGGCTGGCGTAGACCGCGTTTCTGCATATAATCGCGTGACTGAGAGGAAAAAACATGCAAGCCATAGAAACGCTGATCGCCATATTGTCCGGCTGGGTCTGGGGGCCGCCGATGCTGGCCCTGCTGGTGGGAACCGGAATCTATCTGACGGTACTGTTAAAAGGGGTGCAGTTTCGTGCCCTGCCGCTGGCATTCCGCCTAATCTTCCACAAGGATCATGGACACGCCGGCGATATCAGCCATTTTGCCGCGCTGATGACGGCACTGGCGGCCACGGTCGGCATCGGCAACAT
>DAOMFG010000047.1:0-9726 GCA_035429685.1 Methylophilaceae bacterium
TCGTCAATTTCCGCATCGGACTGAGAAGTTTTTTCGAGGAAGGGCGTGCGCTGGCCCACATCAACCATCGCAACGTGGTGCGGGTGCTCAATTTTTTCCGTGCCAACGAGACGGTTTACATGGTCATGCAGTACGAGCGCGGCAAAACCTTGCAGGAATACATTCTCCTGCACCCGAGGCCGGTGAAGGAAGTCTTCGTGCGCCGGATGTTCGGCGAACTTTTGAGCGGTTTGCGCGAAGTACATACCCACAAGCTGCTGCATCTCGACATCAAACCTACCAACATATACCTGCGTCATGATGGCTCTCCGCTACTGCTGGATTTCGGTTCGGTACGGCAGACGCTGACCGATGCCAGACCCAAGCTGCCGCCCTGCTACACACCCGGCTTTGCGGCACCAGAACAGTATGTCAACCGCAAGTTGCTGGGGCCGTGGAGCGACATCTACAGCATCGGGGCGTCGATCTACGCCTGCCTGATACGCAGCACACCGGTCGCCGCAGACCAGCGGCTAAAGGAGGATACCCTGCAGCCCGCCACCAAAATCGGGCGAGGCATCTATTCCCAGCAACTGCTGGAGACTGTGGACTGGTGCATGCAGCTTGACCATATGAAACGTCCGCAGAGCGTGCTGACATTGCAGAAAGCCCTGCTGGATTATTCCCCAGAAAAGCCGAGAAAAAAATCCTTGCTGACCGAGTTGCGCGAAAAATTGACCAAAGCGATCGTCTGAGCCAAGAATGAAGTTCACTATTTTTCAGGCCAGCCGCAATGGTCCACGGCCTTACAACCATGACCGGGTGGCTTATTCCTACAGCAAGGAATCATTATTGATGGTGCTGGCTGACGGCTTGGGCAGCAACCCCCATGGTGGGCTTGCCGCCAAAATCGCCGTCAAGACGCTCACTGACGCCTTCCAGCAGACAGCACGACCTGACATCGCCAATCCATCCAAATTTCTCGACGACCAAATCCGCCAGGTTCATAGCACGATCCAGCGCTATGCGGTGGCCAATGAGTTGTACGAATTGCCGCGCACCACCGTCGTGGCGGCTATCGTGCAGCATGACTGGCTGCATTGCGTCCACGCCGGAGACTCCAGGCTTTACCACTTCCGCGATGGCGGCCTGCTATACCGTACCGTAGACCATTCCAAGGTACAACTGATGCACGACAAGGGTGAAATCGAAGCGGAGGAAATGGTCGCGCACCCGGAGCGAAACAAAATCTACAGCTGCCTGGGTGGCGACATCCCGCCCAGGATCGAGATCATGCGCAAGCGCATATTGCTCGGCGGCGACATTGTTCTGCTTTGCTCCGATGGCTTGTGGGCCATGGTAAATGACCGAGAGTTTTGCGACACCCTGGAACGCGAAAACGTGACCAGATCCGTGCCCGTCCTGCTCAACCTGGCCGAGTCTCGATGCAGCAACGGCGGCGACAACATGAGCGCCGTCGCAGTCAATTGGGGAGGACATTCGGGATACCCGCTCTCCGTTTCCACCGTCACCATGCCTATGGGTCTTACCACCACGATCCACAATCCCGTCCCGCAGGACGCGAGCGAAACCCTTGCTACAACTGGCGCCAGGCTCTCGGAAGAGGATATCGACAGAGCCATTTCGGAAATACAGGCGGCTATTCAGAAAAACCCGAACAAGCCTGACGGTTTATAATCCGCTTTTTTCTGTCAGGAAACATCATGCGTCCCAGCCTACGCGCGCCCGGGGAATTGCGCCCGGTCGAAATCATCCGCCGCTACACCAAGCACGCCGAAGGTTCGGTGCTGGTAAAGTTCGGCGACACCCATGTCATCTGCACCGCCAGCATCGACGAAAAAGTCCCACCCTTCCTGCGCGGTAAGGGCCAAGGCTGGGTCACCGCTGAATACGGCATGCTGCCGCGCTCCACCGGCAGCCGTATGGATCGCGAGGCGGCACGCGGCAAGCAATCCGGACGCACGCAGGAAATCCAGCGCCTGATCGGACGCAGCCTGCGTTCTGTCATTGACCTCGACAAGCTGGGCGAACGCACCGTCCAGATCGACTGCGACGTCATCCAGGCCGACGGTGGCACCCGCACCGCCAGCATCACCGGCGGCTTCGTCGCCCTGCACGACGCAGTAAGCACCCTGCTGGAAAAGCAATTGCTCGCCGAATCCCCGCTACGCGACTTCGTCGCCGCCATCTCGGTCGGCGTGTTCGAGGGCACGCCGGTACTGGACCTGGACTACATCGAGGATTCCGGCTGCGACACCGACATGAACGTCGTCATGACCGGCAGCGGCGGTTTCGTCGAGGTGCAGGGCACAGCGGAAGGTGCGCCGTTCCAGCGTTCAGAGATGGATGCCATGCTGGGCCTGGCCCAAGCCGGCATCGCCGAACTGATCTCCAGGCAGAAAGTCGCACTGGGTCTGTAGCATGCAGAAACTGGTGATCGCCACCGGCAACGCCCATAAGCTGCACGAAATCAGCACCCTGCTGCAACCGCTGGGCATCAAAGTATGGTCGCAATCGGCCTTCAGCGTGCCGGAGGCTGCCGAGCCGCACTGCACCTTCATCGAGAACGCGCTGGCCAAGGCACGCCACGCCGCCCGCCTCACCGGCCTGCCGGCGCTGGCCGACGATTCCGGCCTGTGTGTAGAGGCATTGGGCGGCGCGCCAGGCGTCATTTCCGCCATCTACGCCGGCGAGCCGCGCTCCGACGCGCGCAACAACGAAAAACTGCTGGCGGCGATGCAAGGCATCACCGACCGCCGCGCGCATTACCACTGCGCGCTGGTGCTGCTGCGCCATGCCGACGACCCGCAACCCATCATCGCCGAAGGCCAGTGGCATGGGGTAATCCTTGCTGCCGCGCGCGGCAGCAAGGGCTTCGGCTACGACCCGCTGTTTCTCGACGCCACGCTAAACCAGACCGTGGCCGAGATTTCCACCGAGAACAAGAACCGCGTCAGCCATCGCGGCCGCGCGTTAGCGAGTCTGCTGGAAAAACTGCGCGGCGCGCCGCTTTGATCCAATTCGAGCAACCGCCGCCGCTGAGTCTCTACATCCATATCCCGTGGTGCGTGCGGAAATGCCCGTACTGCGACTTCAACTCGCACGAGGCGCGGCAAAACATTCCCGAAGCGCAGTACGTTGACGCGCTGATCCGTGACCTGGAGCAATCGGTACCGCAAGTGTGGGGGCGGCGCGTGCACAGCATCTTCTTCGGCGGCGGCACGCCCAGCTTGTTCAGCGCCGAAGCCATCGACCACATCCTCAGCAGCGTGCGCGCCCTGCTGCCGCTGGAATACGAGGCCGAGATCACGCTGGAAGCCAACCCCGGTACGGTGGAAGCTGCCAGGTTCACCGGTTTCCGTGATGCCGGGGTAAACCGGTTATCGCTGGGCATCCAGAGCTTCAACGATAACCATCTCAAGGCCCTCGGCCGTATCCACGACGCGAGCGAAGCGCACCGCGCCGTGGAGCTTGCGCTGGCCACGTTTGATAACGTCAACCTTGACCTGATGTACGCCCTGCCTGGCCAGATTTATGAGCAAGCGCTGACTGACTTGCGTACCGCACTCGGCTACCAACCGCAACACCTCTCCGCCTACCACCTCACCCTCGAGCCCAACACCCCGTTCCACCGCAACCCGCCGGCGCTGCCCGACGACGATACCAGCGCGGCCATGCAGGAAATGCTGGAACAGGAACTGGCCATGCACGGCTACGGCCATTACGAGACTTCGGCGTTTTCCCTCAAAGGCCGCCGCTGCCGCCACAACCTCAACTACTGGCAGTTCGGCGACTACCTCGGCATCGGTGCAGGCGCCCACGGCAAGCTGTCGTTCCACGACAAGGTCGTGCGTCAAGCTCGGCCCAGGCATCCCAATGCCTACCTGAAAGCAGTGGAAGCCGGCAATGGCGCCGAGCAGGAATGGGAAGTCACGCGCCAGGACATCGGCTTCGAATTCATGATGAATGCGCTGCGGCTAACCGAAGGCTTCCCGGTGACTTTGTTCCAGCAGCGCGCCGGGTTGCAGATCAGCGTAGTGGATGCAGCGTTGAATGAGGCGGAAAGGCGCGGCCTGCTGGCACGCAACCATCTGCAAATCGAGCCGACGCTGCAAGGGCAGCGGTTTTTGAACGAGTTGCTGCAGTTATTTTTGCCCGCCTGATGGCAAGCTGGCTTAATCCAGCGTTTTCCGCGCCCTGGCAATCGCCTTCCTGACCTGCTCCGGCGCAGTGCCACCGACGTGGTTACGGCTGGCGAGAGAGCCTTCGAGCGTCAGCACCCCGAAGATGTCCTCGGCTACCAGCGGCGAGAAGGCTTGCAGGTCGGCTAGCGCCAGGTCGGCCAAGTCGCAGCCCTTGTCCACGGCATGGCGCACCACCCTTGCCACCGCTTCGTGAGCATCACGGAATGGCAGGCCTTTCTTGACCAGGTAGTCGGCCAAGTCGGTGGCGGTGGCAAAGCCTTCCGCCGCGGCGTTGCGCATGGCAGCCTTGTCCACGTTCACGCCGCGCAGCATGTCGGCGTAGATTTCCAAGGTCACCAGCAGGGTGTCGGCGGTGTCGAACAGCGGCTCCTTGTCTTCCTGGTTGTCCTTGTTGTAGGCCAGCGGCTGCGCTTTCATCAGCGTCAGCAGGGCGATCAGATGGCCGTTGACGCGGCCGGTCTTGCCGCGCACCAGTTCCGGCACGTCAGGGTTCTTTTTCTGCGGCATGATGGAGGAACCAGTGCAGAAGCGGTCGGCGATATCGACGAAGCCGAAACGCGGCGACGACCATAAAATCAGCTCTTCGGAAAAACGCGAGAGGTGAGTCATCACTAGCGCTGCGTCGCTCGTGAATTCAATGGCAAAGTCACGGTCCGAGACAGCATCCAGCGAGTTTTCGCACACGCCGTCGAAGCCCAGTTCGCGCGCTACGGCTTCGCGGTCAATGGGATAGCTGGTGCCGGCCAGTGCAGCAGCGCCCAGGGGGAGGTAGTTGATGCGCTTGCGTGCGTCTGCAAAGCGTCCGGCATCGCGCTTGAGCATCTCGTAATAGGCCATCAGGTGGTGGCCAAAGGTGACCGGCTGGGCTACTTGCAAATGGGTGAAGCCGGGCATCACGGTATCGGCATGCTGTTCGGCGAGATCGAGGATGGATTTTTGCAACTTGCGGATGCCAGCCAGCACGTCATCCACGGTGGTGCGCAGCCACAGGCGCACATCGGTCGCCACCTGGTCGTTGCGCGAGCGGCCAGTGTGCAGACGTTTGCCGGCATCGCCAACCTTATCCGTCAGCCGTTTTTCGATGTTAAGATGCACGTCCTCCAAGTCGAGCGACCATTCGAATTTCCCGGCACGGATTTCCGCCAGGATTTCGGCCAAACCGCGCTCGATGGCGGTCACGTCATCCGCCCCGATGATGCCCTGCGCGCCCAGCATGTGAGCATGGGCCAGCGAACCCTGAATGTCGAACTCGGCCAGGCGCTGGTCGAATCCCACCGAAGCCGTGTATTTTTTCACCAGTTCCGCCACCGGTTCACTGAAACGGCCGGACCAAGCCTTTGATTTTTCTTGCATAAGGAAAGCGCTTATTCATAAAATTGAATCATGGCAAGTATAAAGCAAAATCTCCAACCCTTTCCCGTGAGTCTGCCGGATTTCCGCAACATGGGTGTCAACGTGCGCATCATGCTGCTGGCGATCGGCATGACCGTCATTGCCACCGCGCTGCGCGCGCAGACGCCGGAGAGGACATGGCTGGAACTGGTCAACCTGAGCTCGGCCATCCAGCCGTTGCTGCTGCTCAGCCTGCTGGTGCTGTACGCCCTCAACGCCAAACTCTCCCGCCTGCCTTACGCCTGGGGCGTGGCCGCGGTTTTCGCCGTGGAACTGGCGCTTGTCTGCCTGTCACGCCAGCTGGCGCTGCGCTCTCTGGGCGAAATCGAAGTGGCGCCGCTTTGGCATTTCCTGCTGTTTACCGCCATCATGACCGGCGTTACCCTGTTCTATTTCAACCTGCGCTACCGCGCGCTGTCGCCGGCCATCACCGAGGCCCGCCTGCAGGCGCTACAGGCGCGCATCCGGCCACACTTTTTGTTCAACAGCATCAACGCAGTGCTATCGCTGATCCGCAGCGATCCCAAACGTGCCGAAACTGCTCTGGAAGACATGGCCGACCTGTTCCGCGTGCTGATGGCGGACAACCGCAAGTTGGTACCGCTGCACAGCGAGCTCGACCTGTGCCGGCAATATCTGGCGCTGGAAAAACTGCGCCTGGGAGAGCGTCTGCAACTGGCGTGGCACATCGACGACATGCCTGGCGACGCGCTGATTCCGCCGCTGCTACTGCAGCCGCTGCTGGAAAACGCCGTTTACCACGGCATCGAACCGCTCCATGCCGGCGGCGAGATCGACATTCGCATTTACCGCAACCGTAACGAGGTTCACCTGGTGCTGACCAACCCGTATCACAAGGAAAGCGACCACCACAACGGCAACAACATGGCATTATCCAACATCCGCGAGCGGCTCTCCCTGCATTTTGATGCCGAGGCGCAGCTGACGACCCACGTGACGCAAGACCAGTACCAGATCCATATCGTCATCCCTTATCGGGAAGCCGCATGAGCATTGCCCCCCTGAAAGTTCTGATCGTCGATGACGAAGCGCCTGCGCGCGGCCGGCTAAAGGAATTGCTGGCAGAAATCGACGGCGTGCAAGCCGTCGGCGAGGCCATCAACGGCCGTGAAGCCCTGGCCATGTGCGAGCAACTGTCGCCTGATGTCATGCTGCTCGATATCCGTATGCCGATCATGGATGGCGTCGAGGCAGCGCAGCACGCCCAGAAGCTGGCGCGCCCGCCCGCCGTGATTTTCACCACCGCCTACGACAACCACGCCATGCAGGCATTCGAACTGAACGCGGTGGACTACCTGCTCAAGCCGATCCGCCGAGAAAAACTGGCCACAGCGCTAATCAGGGCGCGCGCCCTGCTGCCGGAACAGGTCGAAGCTCTGCGCACGCTTGAATCGCAGCGCACCCACTTCAGCGTGAGCGAGCGTGGCCGGGTGCTGCTGGTGCCGGTGGCCGACGTGATTTACCTGCGCGCCGAGCTGAAGTACCTGACCGTGCGCACCAGCGAGCGCGAATACCTGATCGAGGAGTCGCTGATCCACCTCGAACAGGAGTTCGCCGACCGCTTCATCCGCATCCACCGCAACTGCCTGGTGGCGCGCGAGGCGGTGCGCGGCTTCGAGCGGCGCCAGGAGGACGACGGCGAAACGCACTGGTCCGTATTGCTCAACAGCTTGCCGGAAACACTTCCGGTCAGCCGGCGGCAGCAACACATCGTGCGTGAATTTGGCGGCTGATTCCCGTATTGCGGACACGCCGGCCAACCGCGCGCCAAAGCGCTTCTAATGCTAAAATCGGCGCTCCGATAGCCTCACCAGCCTCCTTATGAACAAGCCCCCGAAAAAACTGGTCATCGCCTCGCGCGAAAGCGCCCTCGCCCTATGGCAGGCACGCCACGTCCAGGCGCGCCTGCTCGAGCTCTATCCCGACACCGAAGTGGAAATCCTCGGCATGACCACCACCGGCGACCAGATTCTCGATTCCCCGCTGGCGCGCATCGGCGGCAAGGGCCTGTTCGTCAAGGAGCTGGAGCAGGCGCTGGCCGATGGTCGCGCCGACCTGGCGGTGCATTCGATGAAGGACGTGCCCATGCACCTGCCGGAAGGCTTTGCGCTGGCGGCCACGGGCGAGCGCGAGGATCCGCGCGACGCTTTCGTTTCCTGCCGCTACGAGCGTCTGGAAGACCTGCCGCCAGGCAGCGTGGTCGGCACTTCCAGCCTGCGCCGGCAAAGCCAGATACAGGCGCGGCTGCCCCACCTCAAGATCGAGTCTCTGCGCGGCAACCTGCAGACGCGCCTTAGAAAGCTCGACGAAGGCCAGTACGCCGCCATCATCCTCGCCGCCGCCGGTTTGAAGCGCCTCGGCCTGGAGAGCCGCATCACCCAGTTGATCGAACCCGAGCAAAGCATCCCGGCGGTCGGCCAGGGTGCGCTCGGTATCGAAATCCGCGACGACCGCGACGACATGCGCGCGTTGCTGGCGCCGCTCAACCATGCTGAGACCGCCGCCTGCGTGGAAGCCGAACGCGCCATGAGCCGCGCCCTGGCCGGCAGCTGCACGGTACCGCTGGGCGCTTTCGCACGCATCAGCGGCAACCAGCTGCACATGATCGGCTTCGTCGCCAGCGTGGACGGCGGCGAGATGGTGCGCGACGAAGTGCATGGCACGCCGGCGCATGCCGACGCGCTGGGCAAAACGCTGGCGCATCGACTGGTCACGCAAGGCGCCGACCGCATCCTGGCCGCATTGGCAAACCATGCCTGAACATGCCCTGGCAGGACATGGCATCGCCATCACCCGCCCGGTCGACCAGGCGCGCCAACTGACTGAGCTGATCGCCGGGCAGGGCGGCCAGCCCATCCTCTTCCCGCTGCTGGCCATCGCCCCGCTCGACGATTATTCCGCGTTCGACCAAATCATCGCCCGCCTAGACCTGTTCGACTGGGCCATCTTCATCAGCAGCAACGCGGTGCAGCAAGGCATGCCAAGAGTGGTAAAGGACGGACGGCCGCTGCCGCCCAAGCTGCATTTCGCCGCCATCGGCCCCAGCACCGCGGCGGAACTGGCGCGATTTGGCGTAACACCGGTACTCACTCCGAGCGAGCGCTTCGACAGCGAACACCTGCTGGCCCTGCCTGAAATGCAACAGGTGCGCGGCCAGCGCATCGTCATCTTCCGCGGCCAAGGCGGGCGCGACCTGCTGGCCGCGCAGCTGCGCGCGTGCGGCGCCGAAGTAGTGTTCGCCGAATGCTACCGGCGCATCAACCCGCAAACGGACACTGGCGATTTGCCGCGCCTGTGGCAGAATAATCAACTACATGCCATCGTCGTCACCAGCAGCGAGGCTTTGCGCAATTTGATCGACCTGGCCGGTAATACGGAATGGCTGAAAAGCACGCTGCTATGCGTCAACCATCCCCGCATCGCCGAACTGGCGCAACACCACGGCCTGCGGGTTGCGCTGGCTGAGCAACCCGGCGACGAGGCAATGCTGCAATGCCTGATGAGTGCCTCTGAAAATGACAGGTGAAAAATCCTTATGAGCGAAGCAGAAAACAACCCCGAACAAGCTATCGCAACACCAACCGCCACCGCCTCCGGCCAGCTGACGAGATGGGCCTTGGCGGTTGCCCTGATCGCACTGGCGGCAACCGCCTGGCAATGGCTGGATCAACGGCATCGCGCCAGCAAGCTGGAACACACGCTCACCCAGCGCCTCAGCGTGTTCGACGAGCGCAACCGCGAAAGCGGGCTGCTGGCTAAGCGCGCCGATCTGAGCGTGACCGAGGCCACCGCCAAAATCGCCCTGCTCGATCAGAAACTGGACGAATCGCGCGACCAGCAGGAGGCCCTGCAAACGCTGTACCTCGAGCTCGCCAACAACCGCGACGAGTGGACCATCGCCGAGGTGGAACAGCTCCTCATCATCGCCAGCCAGCAGCTGCAACTGGCCGGCAATGTCAAGCCCGCACTGCTGGCGCTGCAAACCGCCGACAGCCGCCTGCAGGATCTCGACAAACCGCAGATCATCCAGCTGCGCAAAATCATCGGCAAGGATATCCAGCGCCTGCAAGCGCTGCCCAGCGTCGACACCGTTGGCCTGAGCCTGAAG
>DAOMFG010000048.1:0-9637 GCA_035429685.1 Methylophilaceae bacterium
AGAACAGTAGTGCGGTGACCGTCATGATGGCTGCGTATACCTGCGGCACCATGGCCCAGCCGTAGGCCACCACGATGGATGGCGCCACCAGCTTGGTGACTGCGGCACCAGTGTTGCCGGCGCCGAAGATGCCCATCGCCAGTCCCTGGCGGTTCTTGGGAAACCAGCGTGCGCAGTAGGCGATGCCCACCGTGAACGATCCGCCGGCGACGCCGACGAACAGGCCAGTGACCAGGAACTGCCAGAATTCAGTGCAACGGGAAATGAACCAGATCGGGATGATGGTGGAAAGCATTAGCACGAAGAACACGACGCGGCCGCCGAACTTGTCGGTCCACATGCCCAGCGGCAGGCGGATCAGAGAGCCGGTCAGCACTGGCGTTGCCACCAGGATGCCGAACTGGGTTTCGTTCAGCCCCAGCGTGGCCTTGATCGGGATGCCGATCACCGCAAACATCATCCACACCATGAAGCATACTGTGAAGGACAGCGTGCTCATGCCTACCACCGACCAAGCCTTGTATTGTTGTGTCGCCATGATCCTTCTCCCAGATTGAGCCACGGCCAGATTAATCCCTTGCTGGTGTCGGGACTATTCTTCTAAAGGAGGGGGTGAAGGAGGGAAAGGAACTAGTTATTTTGACTAGGACTACCAGGACGATTGGTCCGAGTGGATCGATCAAGAGATGCTTTAGTCATAATTAGTACTGATTCAGATATAGCTACTGTCCGATCTGCCATAGGCCCCGCTATTTTTCAGCTACTAGGCCATGCTCCACGGCGAACACTGCCGCCTGCACGCGGCTGGCGAGATTGAGTTTGCGCAGGATGCCCTGCACGTGAATTTTGACGGTGGATTCCGCCAGGTCAAGTTCGCGGGCGATTTCCTTGTTGCTGGCGCCGCGTGCCAGCATGACGATGATTTCGCGTTCGCGCGGGGTGAGACGGTTGGCGTCTGGGGCGATGGCAGGAGCGCCCTTGGGCGGGGCGCGCATGGCATCCGCCAGCTTGCCTGCCATCTGCGGCGACATGACTGATTCCCCCGCAGCGGCGCGGCGGATGGAGTCCATCAGGAATTCGGTCTCGATGTTCTTCAGCAGATAGCCGCGCGCGCCGGCGCGCAGCGCTTCCAGCAGGTCTTCGGCATCCTCGGACACGGTGAGCATGATGATCTGGCTTTGTGGCGCTTCCTCGCGTAACAGGGTAATGGCTTGCAGGCCGCCGGTGCCGGGCATGTGCAGGTCTTGCAGCACCACGTCCGGCTTGAGTCGCTTGGCCAGCTTGACGCCTTCCAGCGCGTCTCCTGCCTCGCCCACCACTTCGAAGTCTTCCTGTCGTTGCAGCAGCAGTTTGATGCCGCTGCGGAACAGGGTATGGTCGTCAACAATCAGGACGCGGATCGGTTTCATTCAGAAGTGCTTTCCTGTGGGTTTTCTTGCAGCCCCAAGCAAATGCGGGTGCCTTGGCCGGGA
The DNA here is from genome assembly GCA_035429685.1 of Methylophilaceae bacterium. Taxonomy (GTDB): domain Bacteria; phylum Pseudomonadota; class Gammaproteobacteria; order Burkholderiales; family Methylophilaceae; genus DAOMFG01. The sequence continues at coordinate 1,473 of DAOMFG010000048.1, forward strand.
GTGGATTCCAGCGTCAGTTCCGCGCCGATGCGGTGTGCGCGTTCGCGCATGATGCGCAGGCCGACATGGGTGTCGCCGGCGTCACGCGCGGCATCGAAGCCAGCGCCGTTGTCGCGGATGATCACGCTGCACCTTTTGCCGCCGGATAGTTCCACGTCGACGCGGTTGGCGCGGGCGTGCTTGCGCACGTTGGACAGCGTTTCCTGCACGATATGCATGACCTGCAACACCTGCTCTGGTAGTAGCTGTGGTGAAGGGCCATCGAGGATGAGCGTGGTATGGATGCCGGTCTGCGCCTCGAACTTCTCCAGCGCGCTCCTGAGGGCGGTTTCCAGGTCGGTGCTGCCGATGCGGGTGCGGAAATGCACCAGCAGTTCGCGCACGTCGTCGTAGCTTTCCTGCACGCCTTCGCGGATCTGCTCCAGCCCTTGTAGCGCCTCCATGGTACGGTTCTTTTGCAGGTCTTCGTGCAGCAACTGTACCTGGATGTTGAGAAAAGCGAGCGACTGGGCGATGCTGTCGTGCAGTTCCTGCGCCAGCAGGTTGCGTTCCTCAGACACGGCCATTTCCTTGTCCAGCGCCGCCAGTTCGCGGTTCTTGGCCTCCACGCTGCGGGTTTTTTCTTCCACGCGCTGTTCCAGCGTGGCGTAAATATCCTGCAATTCTCCTGCCATGCGGTTGAAGCCTTCGGCCAATTCGCCTAACTCGTCGCTGCTGGTAACCGGCAGACGTACCTCGAACTCGGCCTTGCCCATGCGCTGGATCCCTTCCTGCAGACGGGCAACCGGACGCACCACCATCAGCGCAAACAGGTAAACCAGCAACACGGTGCCAATCAGGGCCAGGCTGACCAGGGCAATCTGGAAAATGCGCAGCACCGTGGTGGCGTGGGCGTTGCTGTGTTCTATCATCGCTACCAGTTCGTTGATGCCGGCGACGAAATGTTCCAGCGGCTGGCGATATTCATCCAGCAGGCGTCCTTGCTCCGAGGCCTGGGTCGTTTCCAGGATGTGCAGCAGGCGCGGCTTGATCTCAGTCTGCCAGTCCTTGCGCAATTGCGTCATCTGCTGCCTGACCTTGGCATCCTTGGGCAGGGAAAGCGGGCGCTGCGGGTTGCCCCGTTCCAGCTCGGTCAGAGTCTGTTCGAACAACATGATTTCCTGCTCGATGTCGCGCCGCAACTCGAACGAGGGATGGCGCACCTGCTGAGAAAGCAGAAAGGCGATGCGGTAGGAGCGCATGCGTTCACGTCCGGCGTCATTGATCGCTGCTGCGCCACCTTCCAGCTGCCAGGAGACGAACAGCGTTGAACCGATGGCGATCAGGGCTACAAAAAAATAGAACACCAGCAGGCCGGTGATTTTTTCGCGTAACTTAAGCGCGGCCATGGTGAGGTGAGATGACCTATAGCCCTGCCAGCGATCTGACGTGTGCCGTGGCGCTGTCGGCTAGCGAGGTGAGGTCGTAGCCGCCTTCCAGCGTCGAAACCACCCGCCCCTCGGCGTGCTTGCCGGCAATCTGCAGGATGAACTCCGTGATCCACACATAGTCGTCACGTACCAACCTGAAGTCGGCCAGCGGATCTTGTGTGTGGGCGTCGAATCCGGCGGAGACGAATACCATCTGCGGCTTGAATTGCTCCAGCGCCGGCGCGAATTCACGTTCGACAGCTTCACGGTATTTCTTGCCGTCGGTGCCGGCAGGCAAGGGGAGATTGACGATGTTGGCGCTACGGCTGTCCGCCCCCTTGTAGGGGTAGAACGGGTGCTGGAAGGTCGAGCACAGCATGACCTGAGGATTGGCCTGAAAAATATCCTCGGTGCCGTCGCCGTGGTGTACGTCGAAATCGATGATGGCTGCACGTTCGATGCCGTGCTTCGCCATGGCATGCGCCACGCCTACCGCGACATTGTTGAAGATACAGAAGCCCGCGGCGCTGGCATGCCCTGCGTGATGTCCCGGCGGGCGGACGCAGCAGAAGGCGTTCTGCGCCTCGCCCGACATCACTAGGTCTACCGCGAGCACGACGGCGCCAGCCGCATGCAACACAGCAGAAAGCGTCATCGGCCCCATGGCGGTATCCTGGTCCAGGTGCACGATGCCGGCTTGCGGCGCGACGGCGCGGATGTGCCGGATGTAGTCAGGCGCATGCACACGCGCCAGTTGAGCATCGGTGGCCAGCGGCGCGTCGTGGATCTGCAGGTGGTCATACAGGCGTGCCGCCATCAGCCTGTCCTTGATTGCCGAGATGCGCGCCGGCGATTCCGGATGATTGCCGTCCATCACGTGCAGCAGGGTGTCGGGGTGGCTGATGAAAGCGGTGTGCATCTAAGGGGTCTCAGGAAAGTTCTGCCAGCAGTTTCTGATAGCACTGTAGCCGGATTGCGCTGATTTTTCCATCTGCCACGGCGCCGAGGATGGCACAACCAGGTTCCTTGAGGTGGCGGCAATTGTTGAAGCGGCATTTGCCGAGATACGGCCGGAACTCGATGAAGGCGTGCTCCATCTGATCCGTGCTCAGGTGGCTGAGGCCGAACTCCTGCAAGCCGGGGGAATCGATCAGGTGGCTGTCGGCGTCCAGGTGGTAAAGTCTTGCCGAGGTGGTGGTGTGCTTGCCGCTGTCCAGCACGGCGGAGATTTCCTGCGTGCGCGAGTTGACCTCTGGCAGCAGCGCATTGACCAGCGTGGACTTGCCCATGCCGGATTGTCCCACCAGCACGCTGGTCTGGCCTTGCAGCCAGTGGCGCAAGGGGAGGGCGTCCTGTTTCGCCGAGAGCGGCTGCACCGCGTAGCCCAGCGACAGGTAAAGCTGAAGCCGTTGCAGCGCCGTGGCGGTTTCCGGCAGGTCGCTCTTGTTGAGCAGGATCAGGGCGCGGATGCCAGCCGCCTCGGCGGCGATCAGGCAGCGATTGAGCAGGTCTTCGTAAAAGCTGGGCACGGCGGCCAGCACGATGATGATCTGGGTGACGTTGGCCGCCAGCAGCTTGCTGCGGAAGGCGTTGCTGCGGTAGAGCAGGCTGCTGCGCGGAATGGTATTCTCGATGACGCCTTCGTTGCCGGAGGTTAGCTTGATTTCGACGCGGTCGCCGCAGGCCAGGTCGCTTTTCTTGCCGCGCGTCACGCAGCCGATTTGCCGCCCATTTGCCAACTCAATGTCATAGCGCTTGCCAAAGGCGGCGATGACCAAGCCAGATTGCAACGCGTTGATAGCCAACTACTTGTCGAACTTGTAGTAACTCTTGTTCAGGTAGCTGGCCACATTCAGCTCCTCGTCTTCGAACCACTTGAGGCCCAGGTTGGTGTTGCAGGTGCGAATCTGTTGGATCAGGCCTTTTGCATCCTTGATTTTGCGGTCTTCACGGGTGTAGATGGCGGAGCCGTCGCCGCCGAAGCGCGAGGCGTGGCAGGCGATGCAGTTCTTTTCCACCATCTGCCTGCCGACCTTCGGATCGCCGGCGGCAAACGGGTCGGCATGGGCGGCGGTGGCGGCAAGGGCGAGCAGGGTAAGGTGAACGAGTTGTCTGGACATGAGATTCTCCTTCAAGAGGCTTCCAGCCTGGCGATACGGAGGCTGGCTGGCGGATGCGAATCGTAGAACGCCGAATGCAACGGGTCGGGGGTGAGGGTGGAGGCGTTGTCGCGGTAGAGCTTGACCAGCGAGGCGACCAGGTGCGCCGCGCTGGCATGGGCGGCGGCGTAGGCGTCGGCCTCGAACTCGTTGTTGCGCGCATAGCCGGAAAACAGCGGGCGCAGCAAAAAGGTGAACACCGGGCTTACCAGCAGGAACAGCAGCAGCGCCATGTGGTTGCTGGGCGTGGCGACGCCAAGGCCGGTGTAAAACCATGGCTGGTTGACCAGCCAGCCGAGCAGCGCCAGTCCGGCAAAGCTGACGGCAAATAGCAGGCTGATGCGCTTGATGACGTGGTGGCACTTGAAATGCCCCAGTTCATGCGCCAGCACCGCCTCGATCTCGTCCGCATCCAGACGTTCCAGCAGGGTATCGAAGAACACCACGCGCTTGTTGGCGCCGAAGCCGGTGAAATAGGCGTTTCCGTGGCTGCTGCGGGTGGAACCGTCCATCACGAACAGCCCCTGCGACTTGAAGCCGCATTTGGCCAGCAGCGCCTCGATGCGGGTTTTCAGCGCTTCGTTTTCCAATGGCTTGAACTTGTTGAACAGCGGCGCGATAAAGGTGGGGTAGATGGCCAGCATCAGCAGGTTGAACACCGACCAGACCATCCACAAATACAGCCACCACCAATTGCCAGCCCCCTGCATCAGCCACAGCGCGGTGAACAGCAGCGGCGCGCCCAGCGCCAGGCCGATCAGGGCGTGCTTGGCGAGGTCGGTGAAGAACATGGCGCGCGACATCTTGTTGAAGCCGAAGCGCTGATCGATGACGAAGGCTTTGTAATAATCGAACGGGATGTCCACCAGGCTGGTGATGACGAAGGCGGACAGGATGACCAGTGCGCCGCGCAGCAAGGTGGATTCCGGCATGACGGCCAGCCAGCCCTGATCCAGCCACTGAAGGATGCCGCCCAGAGTCAGTGCCAGCAGCAGCAGGGCCTGCACCACGCCTTCCAGCATGACCAGCCGGGTCTTTGCAGAAGAATAGTCGGCCGCTTTCTGGTGGGCGTCCAGGTTGATGGTGGCGCTGAAGGCGGCCGGTACCTGTGCCCGGTGTGCCTGTATGAAGGCGACATGGCGGCGCCCCAGCCACAGACGAACGAAGGTGGTCAACAGCAACAGGCCGACAAACAGGATAGTGAAGGTGGTCATGATCGATTTTCGGTTAAACTCAACGCTTTTTTGAAACGCGAATAGCAGGAAGGTTCATTATGGCACAGGACAACAATAATCTTGTCTGGATCGACTTGGAAATGAGCGGGTTGCTGCCCGATTCGGACCGGATACTCGAAATGGCCGTGGTAGTCACCGATTCGCAGCTCGATATCCTGGGCGAATCGCCGGTGCTGGTGGTGCACCAGGCCGATGCGGTGCTGGACGGCATGGATGCTTGGAACAAGGGTACGCATGGCAAATCCGGGCTGATCGACAAGGTCAAGGCTTCGACCCTGAACGAAGCCGAAGCCGAAGCGCAGATGATCGAATTTCTAAAGCAATATGTGCCGGCCAGCAAATCGCCGATGTGCGGCAATTCCATTTGCCAGGATCGGCGGTTTCTGGCGCGCTATATGCCGAAGCTGGAAGCCTACTTCCACTACCGCAACCTGGATGTCAGCGTATTCAAGGAGCTGGCGCGGCGCTGGCGCCCCAAGTTGTATGATGGCTTCAAGAAAGCCAGCAAACATACGGCGCTGGCGGATATTCATGAATCCATCGACGAGCTGAAATACTACCGCGAGCATTTCATCCGGTTAGAGGAATAGAGTCTGGACAAAAAAGAGGGCGCCAAGGGCGCCCGAAGGGAGGAGATTTAAGCTTGGAGAAGCTCGCTTATTCTTAAGCAATATGTGTGCCATAAGCTAATTTTTTCTGCTTTTGTCAGCCGGGTTTGACGTGAAAAGAAGATGGCGCACCGGACCGGCGCGCCATCTTAAAGCTGCGATTGGTTATAGCAGTGAGCGGTATATGTCGCGATAGGCACGTGCGCTGGCGTCCCAGCCCAGGTCCCGCGCCATGCCGTTGCTCTGGATTTGCTTCCATTGCGCCGGGTTGTGGTAGCTGGACAGCGCGCGCTGGATGGTTTCAAGCAAGGTGGCGGCATCCGCGGTATCGAATACGAAGCCGGTCGCAGAACCGTCTGCAAGCGTGGCCGGGGTAGTGTCGCATACTGAGTCCGCCAATCCGCCAGTACGGCGTACTACAGGCGGCGTCCCATAGCGCAAGCCATACATCTGATTGAGACCGCAGGGCTCGAAGCGCGAAGGCATGATGAACATGTCGGCGCCTGCCATGATCCGGTGCGAAAGCGCTTCGTTGTAGCCGATATTGACGCTGACCTGGTTCGGATGCTGCAGCGCCAGTTGCCCGAATGCGTGTTCCAGGGACGGCTCGCCGCCGCCCAGAAGGGAGATCTGACAGCCTTGCTCCAGCAGGGTCGGGGCGCATTCTGCAAACAAGTCCAGCCCTTTCTGGTGCGTAAGCCGGCTGACCACGCCCAGCAATGGGGCGCTGACATCTACCGCCAGCCCCAGACTTTCTTGCAAGGCCAGTTTGTTCAATTGCTTGTTTTCAAGGTGCGCGCCATCATAGGCATGGGGCAGGTGGTGGTCGGCTGCGGGATTCCATTCATGGGTGTCGATGCCGTTGAGGATACCGTGGATATCCTTGCTGCGCGTGCTCAGCAACCCTTGCATGCCGAAACCGAATTCCGGCGTCTGGATTTCGCGGGCGTAGGTCGGACTGACCGTGGTGATGCTGTCAGCGTAGTACACCCCGGCCTTGAGGAAGGAAAGCTTTCCGTAGTATTCCAGTCCGTCGATATGGTAAGCCTCCAGAGGCAGCCCCAGCCTGGCCACCCAGTCTTCCGCACAGTTGCCCTGGAAGGCGAGGTTATGGATACCCAGTACTGACTTGGCGCTGGGTTTCCCGGCATAGCGCATGAAGGCAGGCGTGAGCCCGCCTTGCCAGTCGTTGAAGTGGACAACGTCCGGGATCCAGTCGGCCAGCACACTTTGTTTGCTGCCAAGCAGCGCTGCGACATAGGACAAAATGCCGAAGCGCAAGGGATTGTCCAGCCACTCGTACCCCCTGGTATCGAGATAGGGGCCGCCATCGCGTTCGTAAAGATGCGGACAGGCAATGACGATCACCGGGACGCCGGTATCCGGCATTTCGCCTATCATCAGGGTGGCTTTGCCAACCACGGGCAGCCATTCCAATTCCAGCAGTACTCGCGCGTTGCGCAGGTTGTCGAACACCTGGCGGTAGCCGGGGATGAGCACGCGCACATCTTCGCCCAGATTCCTGAGGGCGGCGGGCAACGAACCGCTGACGTCGGCGAGGCCGCCGGTTTTGATGAGGGGAAAAGCTTCAGAGGTAACGAAAAGAATACGCAACGGAATTTTCTTTCTCTTGAGGGCCCCGGCCAATTATAATTATTCGATTGTGGGGCGCGAATTATGCTCTACAGCGTTGATGATACTGGTGGGCGCGAGCCCGTGCAAGGCTGTAGGGCCAATTTAACGAAAGGGGAGTCTCTTGAAAATCGGGATGGTAGGATTGGGCAAGATGGGCGCTAACATGGTGCGCCGATTGCGCCGGGGCGGTCATGAGGTAGTTGGCTATAGCTTGGAAACGGGTGCGGTCCAGCAACTTGCCGACGAATGTGGGATGGAAAAAGCCGGGTCATTGGCCGATGTAGTCAGGCAATTGCCGGCTCCACGCGTCCTCTGGCTGATGCTGCCTGCCGGCGAAGTGACCGAAGACACGCTCAACCAATTGAAAGGGCTGTTGTCCGCAGGAGACGTCGTGATCGAGGGGGGCAACTCCTATTACAAGGATTCGCAGCGTCGCGCCGAGGAATTGAAGAAAATTGGCGTCGGTTACGTGGATGCCGGTACTTCCGGCGGTATCTGGGGACTGGAAAACGGCTACGCCTTGATGGTGGGCGGTGAAAGGGATGTCGTGGCCAAGGTAGAGCCTGTCATCAAGACGCTGGCGCCGGCGCCGGACAAGGGCTGGCTGCACTGTGGCCCAAGCGGTTCCGGCCATTTCACCAAGATGATCCATAACGGCATCGAGTACGGCATGATGCAGGCTTATGTCGATGGCTTCGCTCTGATGAAGGGCAAGGCCGAGTTTGATCTTGACCTTGCCGCCATCGCTGAAATGTGGCGTCACGGCAGCGTGGTACGCAGCTGGTTGCTCGATCTGACCGCCGACTTCCTGGCCAAGGACCAGGAGCTGGAATCCATCGAGCCGTTCGTGGCCGATTCCGGCGAAGGGCGCTGGACAGTGCTGGAGTCGGTAGAGCAGGGCGTGCCGACGCCGGTGATGACCATGGCGCTGATGCGGCGCTTTGCCAGCCAGGGCAAGGACATATTCCCCAACAAGATGCTGGCCATGATGCGCAAGGGCTTTGGCGGCCACGCGGTAAAAACAGGAGAGTAAGCGTTATGAGCAGTCAAGAAACCATCCCGGGGCCGTGTCATTTCGTCATTTTTGGTGCCACCGGCAATCTGGCCACCATCAAGCTG